>NZ_CAJNBJ010000022.1 GCF_905220995.1 Nitrospira defluvii | reverse complement strand
ACCGCGCCGCTTGCGCACGGTCGGTCACGAGCAGCGCCGCCTGGCTGTCGTCGAGCATGTAGCGCAGCCGCTCGACGGGGTACGACGGATCGAGCGGCACGAAGGCGGCCCCCGCATACCAGGTGCCCAGCAGGGCGACCACGAGCTCCACCGACCGGTCCAGCGCGACCGCCACGAGGCATTCCGGTCCGACTCTGCGGCGACGGAGGGCCTGGGCAAGTTGGTACGCCTGCCGGAGCAACGCCGCATAGGTCACGGTCGTCGCGCCCGCCCGCACGGCGATGGCCGCCGGTGTCCGCGCCGCTTGCGCCGCAATCTGCGCCGGCACGGCCGTCCGCGCATAGGCCCGCGCCGTCTGGTTCCACCCCCCCACCACCTGCCCCCGCTCCGCTTCGTCCATCAGGGGAAGGAGGCCCAGGCGCCCGTGGGGTGCCTGCACCATGCCCATGAGCAGCGTTTCCAGCTGTCGGACCAGGCGATGCGCCCTGTCGTCCCGGAACCGGCTCCGTTGGTACCAGAGCGAACAGGTGAGCTCCTTCCCCGGCAACACGTTCAGGGTCAAGGGATAGTTTGTTTGCCCGGACAGGACTACCTGCTCCACGGTGACGCCCGTCTCCCCTTCCAGGCGTTCGTCCATGGGATGGTTGTCGAATACGACCAGGCTTTCGAACAACGGCTGCCCTCGCGGCACCTCGCTCCAGCTTTGAATCTGCACCAGCGGGGTCTGCTCAAATTGCCGCAGTTCGCCGTTCTGCGCCAGCAACGTTTGTAACCAGTCGGAGAGGACCGCATCGGGCGCGACGCGGATACGTAACGGCAGGGTGTTGATGAAGAGCCCCATCATGGTGTCGATCCCCGGAAGGTCGGAGGACCGGCCGGAGACGGTCGTCCCGAACAAGACGTCCGATTCCCGGCTGTAGCGGCTCAACAGGATGGCCCAGGCCCCCTGCACGAGCGTATTGAGCGTCACCCGATGCGTCTGCGCGAAGGTGCGCAATTGTGCGGTCGCCTCGGAGGAGAGTGCGACGGTGGCGATGCCGTTGGGGGGACCAGGCGCAACCTGATCGGCAACGATCTCTTCACCCAGAACCGTCGGCGTCGTCTTGCCCTTCAGGGCCGCACGCCAAAAGCGCTCGGCCTCGGTCTGGTCTTGAGCAAGCAGCCTGGCGATATGATGGCGATAGGGCACGACCGGTTCGATCCGCAACGGCTCTCCGCGCTGCCTCGCCTGATAGGTGCTCAAGACCTCTTGCAACAGAATCGGCAGGCACCAGCCATCCATGAGTATGTGGTGGTGCGTCCACAACACCGCGTAGGACTCCTGCGCGAGACGGATCAGCGCGAGACGCATCAGCGGCGGCCGTTCAAAGTCGAAATCGGTCCGCCGGTCTTCTTCTACCAAGCGATTGAACCGACGATCCTGTTCGTCCGGTGGACAGTCACGCCAATCCAACTCCGCCCAGGGCAACCGCACGGAGGGCAGCACGATCTGGATCGGCGACGAAACCTCACGCCACAACAACCTCGTCCGCAAGACCGGATGTCGATCGAGGATCCGCTGCCACGCCTCGCGAAACAGCAATGGGTCCAGGGTACCCTGCATGCGCCAACTCATCTGCTCGACGTAGACGCCGGATCCTGGGGCATAGAGGCTGTGAAAGAGCAGGCCCTGCTGCAGAGGGCTCAGCGGATACGCATCTTCGAGGGTCGGACAGGCTGCCTCCGCTGCGGCGTACGAGGCCTCGTCAAGCAGGCGGGCAGACAGATCGGTCGCACTGTGTTGCGGACTGCCTTCGTGGGGCTCGGCCGATGCCGCAGCCAATTCGGCGATGGTTTGATGCTGAAAGAGCTGCCTCGGGGTCAACGACAACCCCCGGTGCCTGGCACGGTTCACCACTTGCAAGCTGAGGATGGAATCCCCCCCGCATTCAAAGAAGTTGTCATGAATCCCGACCCGTTCGATCTGCAGGACGTCCGCCCAAATCTCTGCGAGCTGCGCTTCGACGGCATCGCGTGGAGGCACATACTCCTCGCTGCTCCCTTCCGGTGGCTTCGGCAAGGAGAATCGATCGACCTTGCCGTTTGCCGTGCGAGGGATGACTTCGACACACAGGAACTGTGATGGAATCATCGCCTCGGGGAGTTGCCGCCGCAGGGCGCCGCGCCACTCCTCGACAGATGGCGAAGGATCGCCTGACGTCACCACATAGGCCACCAGCCGTTTTTGGCCCGGACGGTCCTCTCGCAAGACCGTGACCGTGTCCCGAATGCCGGGCAACGATCGCAAACGAGCGTCGATCTCTTCCGGTTCGATCCGCACGCCACGTAGTTTGATTTGATGGTCGACTCGCCCGAGGAATTCCAGATTCCCGTCGCGCCGCACGCGCACCAGATCACCGGTGCGATACAGCCGCGCGCCGGGCTCCGGCCCGAACGGATCCGGAACGAACACCGCAGCCGTGCGTGACGCGTCGTTGATGTAGCCGCGCCCGACACCGACGCCGCCGATACACAATTCGCCCGGTACCCCGACCGGCACCGGCGCCAGCCAGCGATCCAGCACGACGAGTCGTATGCCGCGAATGGCGCGTCCGATCGGCATGCAGACATCGTCGGCCGTCGGCGGGGTGGCGATCGTCGCCGTGGCGACATCGTCCGCACATTCGGCCGGGCCATAGGCGTTCACCAACGGGATGCAGGGATAGCGCTCGAGCCATTCCCGGCAGAGCTGCGGCGGCAGGGTTTCGCCGGTGGGCAATAACCAGCGCAACGGTCGGAGGCTCGCCGTCTCCTGGCTGTCCAACATACCCTTGAGCAAGATCGGTACCGTCTCGGCCACGGTGACCTTGCCCTGGTCAAGGTAATGCAGCAGGCGCGATGGATCGCGCGCCACGTCCTCAGGGACGATCAGCGTTCGGCCCCCGCACAAGAGCGCGGCGAGATGTTGCCAGACGGAGATATCGAAACAGGGAGAGGCGGTCTGCGCCACCACATCCGACGAGCCAAGGCTTAACGATTCGCGTTTACTCCAGAGGTGGTTCATCAAGCCCCGTTGCGTGACCATGGCCCCCTTGGGACTGCCGGTCGAGCCTGAGGTATAGATGATGTAGGCCAACTGATCGGGCGAACAGCGGCGAGCCGCACACGAAGCGGTGCCCATGCTTCCAAGCCCGTCGATGCTGACCAGCGCGACGGCTCCCGACGACACCAGCGGACTGGCCTCCAGAAGCAAGGCGCGCGCGGACTCGCTCGTCACAACCACGCGAGCTCCGCTCGAAGCCATGACCTCGTTCCAGCGAGCCGCCGGATGTGTGAGGTCCAGCGGCAGATATGCGCCGCCCGCTTTCAGTACCCCCACGATGGCTGTCAGCAACATGATGCCGCGATCCAACACAAGCGCCACGACCGTATCCGGCCCCACGCCGACGGTCGAGAGTGCATGGGCAATCCGATCGGCCTCCCCTTTCAGCTCCGCATAGGTTCGCGTCACTCCCCGGCACTCGACGGCGACGGCGTCCGGGCTCCGCTCCACCTGTGCCTCAAAGGCCGCGGCAAAGTCGGAGAATCCCGCCGCATCGACGGAAGGCTCCGGCCCGACCAACAGCGCCTGCAGTTGCTCTTCCGGCGAAAGGAACGGGAGTTCGTTCAGCCTGCGATCCGGTTGCGCGCAGATGCCGGCCAACAGGGTCTGAAAGTGCTCGGCCATGCGGGCGATGGTCTGCTCATCGAACAGATCGGTGTTGTATTCGAAGACTCCTTCCAAGCCCGTCTCCGTTTCGGCCATGTCCAACGACAGATCGAATTTGGCGGCCGAGGTATCCACTTCCGTAATCTCGACCAGCAACCCGGGGAGCGACAGGGCTTCGTTCAGCGCGGTCTGGAGCACGAACAACACTTGGAACAAGGGAGAATGACTCAGGGCTCGCGCCGGTTTCAGCGTATCCACCAGTTCTTCGAACGGTAATTCCTGATGCTCCTGCCCGCCGATGACGACTTCCCGGACCCGTTCGAGCAGTTGGGGGAACGTGGGGTTGTGCGAGAGGTTCGTCCGCAGCACGAGAGTATTCGCAAAAAAACCGATAAGATCTTCCGTCTCGCGTTTCGTCCGGCAGGCGATGGGTGTCCCGACACAGATATCCTCGAGGCCCGTGTAGCGCATCAGCCAGGTCTGAAATGCGGCCAACAGGGTCATAAACAGGGTCACGTTGTGCCGGCGGCTGAGGTCCCGCAAGCCCGCTGCGATGGACGTCGGGATGGCGAAGTCATAACGGCTCCCCGACGAGGTTTGGACGGCTCCACGCGGGCGGTCGGTGGGCAACGCGATGACGGGCAGGTCCCCGGCCAACTGTTTCTTCCAATAGGCCAGCTGACGCTCCAGGACTTCCCCTTGCAGCCACCCGCGCTGCCATTCCGCATAATCGGCATATTGGATCGGCAGGTTCGGGAGGGGCGCCTCGATCCCGATCACCGCCGCGGCATAGAGTCGGGCGAATTCACGCGCCAGGATCTGCGCAGACCAGCCGTCGCACACAATATGGTGCAACGTGACCACCAGCAGATGGTCGTGTTCTGCGATATCGAACAGGCGCAGCCGCAGCAGAGGGCCACGCTCGAGATCGAACGGACGCTGCGCTTCCTCGCGCGCGGCCTGTCGTACGGCCTCCGGTCGATTCTCCACAACGTCGCATTCCAAGGTGACATGACCGGCCGCCGCCACGATCTGGACCGGTTCGCCCTCCTCCGACCCGAAGGTCGTGCGCAGGACCTCGTGCCGTGCCACGATGCGATTGAAACAGTCCAGGAGGATCTCCCGATCCACCCGCCCTTCCATCCGCACCGCGATGGCCGTGTTGTAGGAGGCGCTGTCCGGTTCCAACTGTGACAGGAACCACAACCGCCGTTGCCCGAAGCTCATCGGAAACAGATACTGTTCCGCTTCCGCCGCCGGCTCTTGTGCGCGATCCTGAGGCATCAGCATGGACCTTGGGCTCCCCTCGGTTCGGCCATGGCGACGAGGATCTGCCGGCGCCCGGTAAACGGCGTCCGGCCGTGGGCGGCCAGCATGTTGTCGAGCATCATCACGTCGCCTTGCTGCCAGGCGAATTGCACGGCAAGGCTCCGGTAGACGTCTCGAATTTCATCGAGAAGATCGGCTTCGATCGGGCTCCCGTCGCCGTAACAGGCGTTTCTGGGAAGGTCCTCTTCCGACACGACGGCCAAGAGGGCCTCGCGCACTGCCGGATCGAGATTCGAGACATGAAACAGGTGGGCCTGGTTGAACCACACCCGTTCGCCGGTGCGAGGATGGGTCGCGACCGCCTGCGCCACTTGCCTGGTTCGCAATTCACCGTCTTCCTTCCACTCGTAGTGAATGTTGTTGTCGCGGCAGAATTGTTCCACGACCGCTGGGTCTTGGGTGTTGAACACTTTTTGCCACGGCACGTCCAAGCCGTTTCCGTAGTTGCGGACGTACATGATCTGCTTTTCGGCGAACCGTTCGCGAATGCGGGCCGGTATGCATCGATAGACCTCGCGGCTATCCGCAATCGGGGTATACCCGCCTTCGACGGGCGCATGACCGCAGTAGAACCAAATCTTCATCGGCCATTCCCTGGTATAGGCCTGTTCGTTGTGCAGTGGAATGTGTTGGTGCGGCGGATATTCCGTCGAGGTATAGACGTGCCGTTGGACTTGCGATCTCGGCGTTGAACCGAATTCGTAAGACACGAGGGAGGTCGTGAAGGCACTCACGAAGGATTCAAAGTCGTGAACGGAGCGAACCGGCAGGCCGCGAAACAGCAACCCCCCGCAGGAGGGCAGCAAGGTGTTCGCATAGTAACGGGCAGCTTCGAAATACTCGTCCAATCGACGGTCTACCGTGGGAGTCACGACGCAGGGCAGACGGCCGTCGGCCGTGAGCGGCTCGGCCGTCAGTCCCCCTTGCTCCTGCAGACTGCCATTGACGCCGGCGAGCGGCGCACAGGACATTCCTCTTTCATGATTCATCGTGGTACCTCCGGCTTCAGGTTGACGGGGACAGGGTCGATCCGCCGCGTCACCGTCGCGTCTGCATGTAGGGTTGCAGAATGAACGTCACCGTCTCCGCCACGACCGATTGCGCGGTCCGGATGAAGAAGTGATCCCCTTGAAACAGCCACAATTGAAACCCGTCCGCGGTGTGCTCCCTCCACGGCTCTAGCTTGGCGGCTCCGACCGCGTCATCCGCCATGCCGCCAAAGGCGGTGATCGGACAGCTCAGGGGCGGGGCCTCGTGATGGACGTAGGTATCGCGCAACGAAAAATCGGCGCGCAGCGTCGGCAGCATCAATTCCATCAGTTCGGCATGCTCCAGGATTTCGCGCGGCGTCCCGTTGAACCGCCTCATCCGTTCCAGAAACTCCTCGTCGGGAAGATCGAAGAGCCGGTCGTGGTCGCGCAGCTGCGGAGCAGGACAGCCAGACACGAACAGATGGACGGGAGTGATGTCGAAGCGGCGGCGCAACTCGCGGGCGCATTCAAAGGCGAGTAATCCGCCGATACTGTGGCCGAACAGGGCCACGGGTCTGTGGCAGACCGGCTCGATCGCCTCGACCAACTCCCCGACCGCGCGATGCAGGTCCCCGATCGGCTCCTCCTTCATCCTGGCCTCCCGGCCCGGCAGGTGCACCGCGCATAGCTCGATGTCCTGCAACAGGTCGGACGGCCACGAACGGAACAGGGATGGGCCGCCTCCGGCATAGGGAAAGCCGATCAGGCGAAGACCGGTCCCCGGGCGGCACGTCACCAACCACGGGCGGCGATCGGTCGTGGTCAGCATGGCGCCGCCTGGTTTTCCGTCTGCTCAGTCTGCTCAGCCTGCTCCGCCATCCACTTGCGCAGACTCAGCGGCCGCATATCCGTCCAGACTTCCTTGATATAGGCCAGACATTCGTCTTTCAGGCCGGTCTTGCCCGCATCCTTCCAGCCCAGCGGGTTATCGCGATAGGAAGGCCAAATGGAGTATTGCTCCTCATGATTGACCACCACCTTGTAGATCGTTGTGTCTTCCTGTTCGTCCTGTCCCATGACGCCTCCTGTGTGTTGTGAGTGAGCTGCGACTTTACAATCGAGTGGCACGACTCTCCGGCGAAAACTTCAGTGTCTGAATCGGTTTTCCGGCCAGCAACGAGGTCGGGAGGCCCTGACTCCAGTTGCGTTGCTGATCGCGGTAGTGCGATGAGAGCGGATGCCCGGACTGGCCGCCCGGCATATGAAACAACGCGTCCGCATGGTGCGCCGGTGAGACCACCATCCGTTCACTGGCCGTCAAGCTCCCGCTCTGCACACGCACACAGGGTCCGCAGCCGGAAGCGGCATCATCCCCCATGTCCAACCATCGTCCCACGATCGGAAGAGCCTCACTCAGCGGATGGGCCATGCGCACTCGATTCGCCGTGCCCCACGCCAGCTCGTCGATGCGCGAGATCCCGTAGTCGGTCTTGAGGGCCGCGACGGTCTCAGCCAATTGATGAAGGAGGAACGACGGCCAATCCGTGAACGTCACGGGGTCGGGCAACGTGGGGAGAGCCTGCTCGATCAGCAGACTCCTGAGCGGCGTATTGAGATCGCCGTCAAACACGAAACCGGCGTCTTTCTCTCGGCAGCCTTGGAGGAACGGAGCGAAGACGGAGGCACTTAGATTTCGGCGAAACAGTACCATCAACGCGAATCCTCGACTGTCCTTGTCGGCCCGTCCATCCCACGTCTCGACGGCCTGGCGTGCGTCCGCCAGCTCGGGGCGGCGGGCGATGACGTCATCGGTGAGCAGGCCTCGCAACAGGTCGCGATAGAAGTCGTAGACCTGGGTCGTCGTATCCAATTGGAGCGCCAGCAGGTCCTGCTCTCGAATCCGCTCCATGGAGCGCAGTCGTTCCGTAATTCGAAAGGCACGGTACCCGCTCGCATACGCGTGGCCGATGACGTAGGGATAGGTCTCGTCCGTCATACGGTGGTTGGCGCTTACGAGGTACCCGGAGGGAGGATCAACGATTCGGGGAAGTTCGTCCGGCGGAATGAACCCACTCCATCCAGTCCGTCCATCGGACCAGGACTGGCTGACCGACCCATCCAGACCACGCCGGATTGGAATTCTTCCCATATACGTCCAGGCAATGTGCCCGCCGGCATCTGCCAAGAGGATATTGTTCGGCGGCGTTCCCGCCCGCGTGGCGACGGCGATGCCATCCCAAACTGAACGGGCCTGGTCCATGTGAAGCAAGCCGAGATCCACCGCCTCCGGATCCAAGGCCGTCCAACGGAGTGCGACCGGTTGTCCCATCAACGGCTCCTCCGCCACAGGTCCCCAACGCGTCTCCTGAATGTCCACGATCCGATCAGGGCCGCCGCTGACGGCAATGCGCTCTTGGCGTTGAATGAACCGCTCCCACCCCTCGGGCGTGGCATACTCGTTCGGATTCTGCGGGTTGAGTTCGAGGCGTACGAGATCCAGAAAATCCCCTTCGACGTTCGTGAGGCCCCAGGACACCGACCCGTTGGAACCGGCAATGACAACCGGAATGCCGGGCACCACGACTCCGCTGAGTTCACTCCTCCCATAGCGCAACTGAACTCGATACCAGATGTTAGGCACTCCCACATCGAGATGCATGTCGTTCGCCAGGATGGCTCTGCCGTCCGCAGTTTTCGCCGGTCCCACGACCCACGCGTTCGACCCGATCTCCCGTTTCCGGCTCGGCACCATCGACATCTGCGACGAGCGGCTCTGCGCCCCTGTCCGACGAAGTGCGGCCAAGGCTTCCACCGGTACCGGAGCCGGCAGCTCATGACGATTCCCTCCCCTCAGCAGCTGTGCCGTATATGGGTCCAACGAAGGGAGCAGGAATCCCGCGACATCTTCCGGCAGCGAGGCTTTCATCACGGTTCGCATCCGTTCGTCATCCTCGGAACCATTCAGCATCTGGAACATCGCCAAAACGACCAGGAGACTGTCTGTCGGCTCCCAGCGGGTCGGACGATAGGCCAGCACGAGACATTCGAACGGCGGGATCCTCATCTCGTCCAGAAACGTATTCACGCCCTCGGCGTAGGCCGACAGCACGGCCGACTGATCCGCGGGGAGCCTCCGCAGCACCGCTTCCGCCACCCTCGACAAACCGAGCCGGCGCTGTTTGACATCGATCGGCACGGCCTGGTCGCCGAAGATCTCGGCCAACCGTCCCGCGCTTGTGCGACGCAGGAGATCCATCTGAAAGAGACGGTCCTGAGCCGTCACATAACCGAGCACCCGGAAGGCATCGACGCGGGATTCGGCGGTCACCGTCGGGATGCCATACCCGTCGAAGGCCACCGCCACCGGCGCCTGCAGTCCCGGAAGCGTCAAGGCGCCGTCGCGAACCGGCAGCGAGGCGGAGCAGACCAGCCAGAGAACGGCGGCTCCGGCGACCATGCTCCCAATGACAATGGCGAAGAGACGGCGCCCGGTCATCATGCCTCGTGTTGTTGTTCAGCTGCCCTCACGGCATCTGCGAAGATGGTGGCGATCGTATCGATTTGCTCCGCCGTCACGATGAGAGGCGGCAGAAAACGGACCACGCTGTTATGGCGCCCGCCTAACTCGAGGATCAGCCCTCGACGCAGGGCTTCGTGCTGGATCGCCGATGCGAGTCCCGGAGCACAGGGGTGACAACCCGGGAAGTCGGTCGGCTCATCCCGGTCCACAATTTCCACGCCCAGCATAAGCCCGCGCCCCCGTACATCGCCGATGCTCCGGGACTCGGCCTGAATCCGTCGGAGCAATCCGAAGAGACGCTCCCCCATGCGGGCCGCATGTTCGTCGATCCGTTCGGCCACGATGAATTCCATGGTGGCCTGGCCCGTCGCCATGGCAAGTTGATTGCCCCTGAACGTGCCGGCATGGGCCCCGGCGGTCCATCGATCCCATTCGGGTCGATAGACGACCACGCTGAGCGGCAACCCTCCACCGACGGCCTTCGACAACACCACGACATCAGGCACGATGCCGGCATGTTCGAACGCAAACAGACGACCGGTTCGCCCGAGTCCCGTCTGTACCTCGTCGATAATCAGGGGAATTCCCCGTTGCGCGGTGATGCGGCGGATCTCTTGAAGCCACGAGACGGCCGCCGGGATGACCCCACCTTCCCCCTGCACGACTTCCAAGATCATGGCCGCCGGCTCCACGACACCGCTGTTGGGGTCGTCTAGCATCCGTTCGATGTAAGCCGAGGAGAGTCGCACGCCCTTTTCCCCGCCGACACCGAAAGGACAACGGTAATCGTAGGGAAACGGCAGAAAATGTACGTCGGCCATTAGCCCGCTCACGGCTTCCTTCGGCGCCAGATGCCCCGTCAGTCCCAGGGTGCCGTGCGTCATCCCGTGATAGGCCCCGTGAAACGCCAACACCGTCCGGCGCCCGCGCGCGATCTTGACGAGCTTGATGGCGGCTTCCACCGCATCCGCGCCAGAGGGTCCGCAAAACTGGATTTTCGCGCCTTCGGCAAATGCAGCCGGCAGACAGTCGAAGAGCGTACTCACGAACCGGTCTTTCACGGGTGTCGTCAGGTCCAGTGTTTGGAACGGCAGGCCATCCCGCAACATGCGGTTGATCGCATCGACGACGACCGGATGGTTATGTCCGAGGGCCAGCGCCCCGGCGCAGGCCAGACAATCGATATAGCTACGGCCGTCGGTATCCTGTACATACAGGCCCTTTCCCTTGCTCAGGGCCAACGGCAGCCGTCGGGGATAACTGCGCGCATTCGATTCCCGCGCGGCCTGGCGCTCCAGGTAAGGATTGTCCCGCGACAGCTCCCTGGGGGAGACGCAACCGGTCGGGAGGGCTTCCCACATTTCATCCACGTGAACCGACATCACCACACCTCCTCGCGACAAAGACCCATCACGTTATGAAGCCGTGCCGGCCCCGTGCGAACGGGACGGCGACGACCATGTCTGCTCCCCGGCCAGGTCGGCCGCCTCGGGAGACTCGACCAATCGACCGAGATCCAGTCGGATACACCGGTCGGCCCAAGAGAAATAGCGGTCGTCATGCGTGATCACCAGGACCGCCTTTCCCCGAGCCTTCAGATCGGGCAGCAATTCCGTATAAAACACCTTGCGGAACAACGGATCCTGATCCGCGGCCCACTCGTCGAACAGATAAAAGGGCCGGTCCTCGACGTAGGCCGTCAGCAGGGCGAGTCGTTTGCGTTGGCCCTGCGACAACGCGTGGGTGGAGAAGGTCCCCCCTTCGATACGGACCTTCGATTCCAGCCGCAGTCGCTCAAGGTACACGCGCGCCACCCCATCCAGATTGTCCTGCTCCAGTCCGAGCAGCGAGTCGAACAAATGAAAATCGGAAAATACGGTTGAGAACAGCTGCCGGTAGGCTTCGCGATTGCTGTCGCCGATCGGCACACCGTCCAACGCAATATGCCCGCCGTCCGGCGGATAGAGTCCGAGGAGCAAGAGCGCCAGCGTCGTCTTGCCGCTGCCGTTGCCGCCGATTAGGAACGTCACCTCGCCGGGCCGGAACGTCAAATCGATGGGCCCGAGCAGAAAGGGGCGTTCATCGCCTTCCCGGGCATACTGGTGTGTGACGTTGACCAAATCGAGCCGGGTCCACCCGCGAACGTTCAAGTCGACGCCGATCCCTTCCGCTTGCCGATCTGGTTCGCGCCGGTCGCCGTCCGTGGCAGCAGCGAGCGACAACCCCAGGGTGTCGATCTTGTTCAACGCCACGTTGGCGCGCCCCACGCCCGGCAGCAATTCGACGATTTGGGAAAACGGCCCCATCAGGTACAGCAACACCAGCGTCGTCCCGACGATGGTGTCCGTCGAGTCGGCGTGCCATGACGGCCAGACGAACAAGACCGTGCCGATGGCGACGTAGAACAACAGCAGCCCCCAGCTGGACGCGATGGAATAGACCGTCATGCCACCGACGAAGTCCCGCTCATAGGTCTTCACCGTGTGCCTGAGTTGATCGTCGAGAAACGCTTGTCTCCTCCCGCGATGCAGCTTGAGTTCCTTGATCCCCGCCATGATCGAGCGGAAGTGGCCAAACAGACGATCGCTGGTCTCGCGGGATCGCGTGAAAAACGCGATGGCCTTGCGTTCCTGCCACTGAAAGGTCAGGGCGCCGAGGGTCATCACGCTCAACACGAGCAAGAGGATCGGCCACGACAACCAGCCGAGGTAGGCCAGACAACCCAGCGTCGTCGCCACGTTGATGCCGATCAGGGGCAATTGCACATAGGCCTGCGCGATCACGTCGGTATCCTCGCTCAAGGCGGCCAACAGCCGGTGATGGCCCAGTCGATCGAGTTGCCCGAGGGGCGCATCGAGGATGCGGCGGCTCAATTGATACCGAAGTTCCGAGATCGTCGATTGTCCCAGCCGGGTGAGCAGAATTTCCGAGAGGGCCTTGCAGACGGCCACCGCGACTACCAGTCCAAGAAAACTCCAGGCCAGGGACGCCGAGACCGGCGATTCGTTCATGCCTCGATGGATCACCGCGATCAATCCCGCTCCCGCAAGCCCACTGATCAGGCCGGCCGCGATCGAGCAGCACATCAGCCCCCAGGATTTCTTGAGCAAGAATCGAATCAAATCCATCCGCTTAGCCCTACGCCGTGACACTCCGCAACCGTCGTGATGCGCGCGGCACGGGCACGATCCCCGCTTCCTCGCGCTCCCCCGACGCCTGCGCGGCACGAATGGTTGCAGCCAAACCCGAGACCGTCGGAGCAGAGAAGAAGTCCCGCAACGACACCTCCAGTCGGTACAGCTCCTGCACACGATTCAGAAGCTGCAGCGCAGCCAGAGATTCTCCCCCTGCCTGGAAAAAATCCTGCTCGCGACTGATCTGTTCCACCCCCAGCACGTGGCGCCAGAGTCCTTCAAGTTGTCGTTCCAGTTCCTCGCGATCCTCAGGAACAGGTCTGGAAGACGATGCGTTTGCCGTGATCATGCCGGAATGCGACCGGAGCGCTCCGTTCAATGCGAGCGGTTGTCCATCTGTGGCGATCAAGGCCGGCAGGTCGCGAATGGATTGCACCAGCTGCGCCAGGTCCGGTCCCTGGAGTATGCGTCGAACGACCTCTAGGCTTTCCTGCTCAGTCATGCCGTCCAATTCGGCGTCGCCGACGCCCAGGGTGCGCATGACGGCTTCGGCCTTGATCGCCATGCCGACATGGCGCCAACGGTCGAAGTTGACGGAGAGCATGCGCCGCCCCGCGCTTCGACCAGCCTGCGCCAAGGCATCGAGATAGGCATTCGCCGCGCAATAGGCGCTTTGCCCGATCCCGCCGACCACGGCCGTCAAAGACGAACAGA
Source organism: Nitrospira defluvii (assembly GCF_905220995.1). Taxonomy (NCBI): domain Bacteria; kingdom Pseudomonadati; phylum Nitrospirota; class Nitrospiria; order Nitrospirales; family Nitrospiraceae; genus Nitrospira; species Nitrospira defluvii. The sequence goes on along the minus strand of NZ_CAJNBJ010000022.1, from coordinate 74,861 downwards.
ACAACAGCAGGTCCAGTGGCTCCTCCCGAAACAACTCGTCCAGCACTGCGGCACCCAGAACCTTCGCCCGGAACTCCTCCCAGACGGACTGAGTCGTTTTGAATGCCAGTAATCCGCCGCCCGCGACGCCTGCCGCATGAATGACGGCATGGATGGGGCCAAACCGTGCATGCACCTGCTCGATGACCTCCCGCATCTGCGCGAGGTCGGCCACGTCGGCCCGGCACAGCAAGACCTCGGCCCCGAGCCGTTCCAAACTCGCCACCGTCTCTCGTTGTTCAGTCGACGGTTGGGAGCGGCCCACGAGCGCCACTCGCACATGTCTGCTGCGGATAAGCTGTTCCGCCATGCGCAGGCCTACTCCACCCAATCCGCCGGTAATCAGACAGACCGCTCGATCACGCAGCATGCATCGTCCATCCGCGGTTGCTTCAGGCGGCAGCGGCTCGAAGCTTCGCACCCATCGATGCGGACCGCGGTAGACGACGATGGGATCGAGATCGGCCGCGGACGCTTCCGAGACCAACCGCTCTCCCCACCGGTTCGGCGCGGGAGCGTCGAACAGTCGGTGGTCCAGATCGAGCACCCGGCACGAGAGGCCGGGGTATTCCTGCGGCATGACCAACGCGGCACCCAGGAGCGTGGCCCGTTCCGGGGAGATGCGCTCTTCGCCGGTGACGTGATGGAGCCCCTGGGTGAGGATGAGAAAAGAGGGACGGGTCTCAGAGGGTTCGCCGAAGACTTGCGCCAACAACATCAGGTGGAGAAACCCTCGCGTCTGCGCCGCGCGAAGTCGATCCTCGTCAGGTCCCTGCCCCCACAGGCCGTCCAACGTCCAGGCCTGAACCAGACAAGATGGGTCGGCGCCGCCGGCAGCCAATTCCCGGCGCAACGTCTCATGATCGTCGTGTGAATCGAGACGAAGCCGATAGCGACCGTCGGACTCGCGGACAAATCCGGCCCCAGGACGCACCGTGGTGACCGAGCCGACCAGCGGCGTCAACTGTGCGCGCAACCAGCCCTCGGCTCGATCATCATCGACGAAGATCAGCCAGTGGCCGTCGGTGCGCAGTTCCCTTTTGGAGACAAGCACCGACCGCTTCCAGGATGGTTGATAGAACCACTGCGAGGGATCTCTGCGGCTGTTGAGAGAAGCCGACTGCGGCGCGTCCTGCCGAGTCTCGAGCCAATAACGTTGCCGTTCGAACGGATAGGCGGGCAAGGGCACTCGCCTGCCGCGTCGCCCACTCCGCACTCCGTTCCAATCAACCGATGCCCCGGCGCCCCACAAGGACCCCAGCGTCATCAACAGACCTGCCACCTCCTGTTGCTCTCGTCCCGTGATGGACGCCAGGATAGGAACGGCCGAGGCTTCGGCATGGCGTTGCGCGAGCGTCTGCAGGGTGCGACCTGGTCCGACTTCCAACAGGATCGGCGGCGGCCCCTCGCACAACGTACGAACGCCGTCGGAGAAGCGGACGGTCCCGCGAAGATGACAGACCCAGTAGGCCGGATCGGCGGCCTCGTCGCGACGGATCCACCCCCCGGTCACGTTCGAGACCCAGGGGATTCGCACCTCATGAAACGTCACGGTCGAAAGGAAGGAGGAGAAGCGCCCGAGCATCGGCTCCATCATGGCCGAGTGAAACGCGTGAGAGGTCGAAAGCCGGCGCAGCGTGATGCCGCGGGCCGCCAGGTCGTCTTCGAATCTCGTGAGCGACTCCTGCGGACCGGAGACGACGCATTGTGTCGGAGCGTTCACCGCCGCGAGGTCCAGTCCCGGGCCGAGCAGAGGGCGTAGCTCCGCTTCCGTCAAGGAAACGGCGGCCATCCCTCCCGTCGCCAACTCCTGCATGAGCCACCCTCGCATCGCAACCACCGCGAGCGCATCCTCCAAGGAGAACAACCCGGACAGGCACGCGGCGACGTATTCACCGATACTGTGGCCGATCATGGCGACGGGCGAGACGCCCCAGGCCATCCAGGTGCGCGCGAGCGCATACTCAAGAACGAACAACGCCGGCTGCGTCATGGCCGTGCGATGGATCAGTTCGCTCTCCCCGGCCACGTTGGGGAACAGTACCGTGCGAATGTCCCGCCCGAGATGGCGCGTGAGCAGATCGGCGCAACGATCGATCTCTTGCCGGAATGTCGGCTGATGTTCGTAGAGCGCCCGCCCCATGTGGGCGTATTGTGAGCCCTGCCCGGAAAACATGAAGGCGACGCGATCGGTCTCCGCGATCGGGCCCGACGCGCCGGAGAGCATCCCCGGACCGGCAAGCCACTGGCGAGCCTCCTCAACCGACTGAGCCACGACCCAGCGGCGATAGGGAAAGGTCCGGCGACCTTCCTGCAGTGTGTACGCCACATCGTCGAGATCGACGTCGGGAGTCGCGGCCAAGGAGTCGGCCAGGCACTCCGCTGCTTTGGCAACGGCTTCTTTGGAGCGAGCCGAGAGGATCAGCAGTCGAGGTCTCTCGTCGGGCGATGCCGAAGCGGCGGGGGCGGCCGGTGCCTCTTCCAGCACGATATGGGCGTTGGTGCCGCCGAGACCGAAGGAACTCACGCCTGCACGCCGCGGACGGCGTCCCTCCCACTGTGTCAACATCCGATTCACGTAAAACGGCGTGACGGTGAAATCGATGGCGGGATTGGGATCGGTAAAATGCAAGCTGGCTGGAATCTTCCGGTGGACGAGGGCCAATATCGTTTTGATCATCCCGGCGATACCGGCCGCGGCATCGAGGTGTCCGATATTGGTTTTGACTGAGCCGATCGCACAGAACCCCGTTCGCGCTGTGGTGGCACGAAACGCCTCCGTCAGTCCCGCCACTTCGATGGGATCTCCCATCGGCGTACCGGTCCCATGCGCCTCCACGTACGAGATCGACTCGGCGTCGACACCGGCCGCGACATGGGCAGCGGTGATCACACGGGCCTGTCCCTCGACCCCGGGTGCCGTATACCCGACCTTCGAAGCGCCGTCGTTGTTGACGGCCGACCCTTTGATGACGGCCAGGATGTGGTCGCCATCGACCAGCGCATCGTGGAGCCGCTTCAACAGCACGAGCCCGACCCCGCTGCCCCCGACGGTGCCCTCCGCCTTCGCATCGAAGGCGCGACAGTGCCCGTCCGGTGAGACGATGCCTCCTTCCTGATACAGATACCCGACCGTTTGGGGCACCGTAACGGACACCCCGCCCGCGAGGGCCATGTCACATTCACCGCTCAGCAAAGCCTGGCAGGCCAAATGGACCGCGACCAGGGACGTGGAGCAGGCCGTCTGGACAGCGAGGCTCGGACCACGGAGATTCAATTTGTACGACAGCCTCGTGGCCAGAGAATCTTTCTCGACCCCCAACATCGCAGACATTTCTGCCGGCGATTGCAACAGGACCCGGCGCGGGAATAACTGATAGAGGTAGCCGCTCGTGCTGGAGCCGGCATACACCCCGATCGAGCCCGAATACCGCAACGGATCGTATCCCGCCCGATCGAACGTCTCCCAGGCACATTCCAGCAGCAGGCGCTGTTGGGGGTCCGTCATCTCCGCTTCCTTCGGTGTCATCCCGAACAGGGGCGCATCGAACAGATCGATCCCATCCAGAATGGCGCGGGCCTTCACATAATTCGTGCGTTCGGCCGTCTGTCGATCGACACCGGCATCCAAGAGTTGTTGGAGGGTCAGCGCGGAGACTGATTCTTCCCCCGTGCAGAGATTCCGCCAAAACGTCTCGACGTCGGGCGCCCCGGGAAAGCGACCGGCCATGCCGATCACGGCAATGTCCAAGCCATCCTGCTGCTCGGTCGTTATACTCTGTGGATCCATACGGTTCATTCGCTTTTCGATCCAGCCCGCTGGGCACGGCGTTGCCTGAGCCGACGCACCCCCGCATTGCGCGTGTCTTTCAGCTGTTGAGTCCGAGTGTTTTCGACAGAGGCATCCTGGGCGCCTCCCATCGCGGCGGCCAAGGTACGAATCGTGGGATAGCGGAACAGATCCACCATCGAAAGATCCCGATCGGCGATGGTCCGCAACTGCGTCAACACTTTTGGCAGCAGCAACGAATGGCCGCCGAGGTCGAAAAAGTTGTCATGAACGCCGATGTCCCGAACTCCCAACACCTCTTCCCAGATTGCGGCCACCGCCCGTTCGCGCTGGTCCGCCGGAAGAGCCCGTTCCCGAGAGGAGTCCGGCGCGGATCGCACCAGCGCCTGCAACGCCTTCCGATCGACCTTGCCGCGGGTGGTTGTCGGCCAGGCATCCAGGAAGACCCAGCGGCTGGGGACCATATAGTCCGGTACCCGGGAGGCGAGAAACTCGCGGAGATCGAGCCCGGTGAGTGCATGGGATCCGTGGACCACGACATACCCAACCAGGCGCGCCTCGCCCGCCCGCTCCTGCCTGGTCAGACGAAGGCGGAGCAGCCGGCGGTGGGAATCACTGAGTCGCTGGATGCGCTGCATCTGATCCGTCATGTCACTTCACCACCTTGACCAACACCATGGAGTCCGCCCACCAGTAATGACAATCGTCCGGCGGCAGGAGCGATCGCACCACGCTCAGCGTAAAGGAGCTGAAATGCGACAGCAGGAACCGCTGGTGGCGTCGGCTGAAGGAATCGATCTCGTTGGTGTAATAGGTAAAGACGCCGCCGGGACGCAGGAGCTTCGCCGCGACGGGAATGAACCCCTCGGCGAAATTGATACTATTGATCACCGATTCCTCGAACTCCGCCTCGCTGGCTGGATAGGTATCGAAGAACACGCCGTCGAACATCCCCAAATCGTCCACCACGTCCTGCCAGCGCCCCTGCACGAGCCGGATATCGCGATCGCGATAACGCTCGGTCCATTCGCCGAAGGCCTGCATGACCTCCCGATTGCATTCGATGATGGTGTGGGAGCGTGGTTGACCCGCCTGAATGTAGGAAGCCGAGATCCCCATGCCGAACCCGATTTCGAGCACGTCGCCCCGCTGGTCGGTGACGATATCGGCCATCGCCTTCATCAACGGCGCCTCCCAATCCTGCATGACCTGCTGCCCCTCGATGATCAGCTCCGACGGTCGATACTCCGCATGACTGTCCGTCCAGCTGCGCGCGATGTCGGCCCGGTCCGACCCGGACACGAACCGTTTGGACACGTCGTCGAGGGCGAGCAGATCGTCGGAGAACTCGTCGAGGGCACGCCGCAGCAGCCAATTGCGTTGATTGGCGCGCGGAGGGGTGAGGAACTCATCCTTGTTGATCTTGAGGAACACCTCGAATTCCGGTTTGCGTTGAATCACCGTTTTCCTCCGTTGCTCGCTATCCGACTCCAGGTCGTAGAGCCATTGCGCCTCGGCCACCGACAGCGTTTCGATGCTCCGCACCATCTGCTCGCACTCGACCTCGCGCACCCCCGCGAGAAGCGTCGACCAATCGGCACCCTGGTCGGACTCAAGCCACACCCGAACGTCTTTGACCTGTGGATGAAGCCGGATGTGGCTCTCGATATCCTGCAGCTCCACACGGAAACCGCGAATCTTGATTTGATCATCTCTGCGGCCGAGAAACTCCAATTGGCCGTCGGCCCGGCGGCGCGCCAGATCGCCCGTGCGATACAACCGCGCTCCTCCTTCGATACTGAAAGGATGAGGAATGAAGCGTTCGGCTGTCAGCGCAGGCAGGCGGTGGTATCCGCGCGCCAATCCTGCTCCGCCGATGTAGAGCTCGCCGGAGACACCGATCGGGACCGGCTGACAGTGAGGATCCAGGACATAGAGTTCGACGTTGGCGATCGGCCGGCCGATGGGAACGGTTCGCCACTCGGGTTTCGGTGCGCCGCTCTCCAGGGGATAGATGCTGGCGGTGACGGTAGCCTCGGTCGGTCCATAGGCATTGCACCAGGCACAGGAGCCGGCTATGCGTCTCCAACGGCGCAGATCGTCCACGTGCACCTTCTCGCTGCCGACGATCGTCAGCCGGAGGGACGGCGGGAGCGCCACAGCGGTGCGTTCCACCTCCTCGATCCATCCGGCCCAATACGGGGTCGGCAAATTGACGACCGTCACCTGTCGCTTCCGGAGGTCGTCGCTGAAATCGTTATAGGCGGGAACGGGCACGTCGGATCGCAACACGACGGTGCCCCCGGCCAGCCACGTCGGGAAACACTCTTCCGCCACTACGTCGAAACTCGCGGAGGAAAACTGGAGGACACGATCCTGGGCTGAAAGCCCGTAGGCCTCACGCGTGGCCAGACCATGATTGCTCAGGGAGCGATGAGAGATGCCGATGCCTTTCGGCTGTCCCGTCGTGCCGGACGTGTACAACAGATAGGCCAGCTGATCCGGATGTGGGCCGGCCATGAGATTATGGTCGGGCAACGCGGCGGCGATTTCCCATTGCTCATCGAGAAAGAAGGTCGCCATCGCATGCGGCGGCAACCCGCCAACGTGTTTGGCTTGTGTCAGGATCAAGGAGGGTTGCGCGTCGCGAAGAATCGCGGATTTGCGTTCGATCGGATAGGCGGGATCCATCGGCACATAGACGGCACCGGCCTTCAGGCACCCCAGCAGGCCGACCGCAAGCTCCAACGAACGATCGACACAGAGCCCCACAGTCAGATCCGGCCCGATCCCTTGCAGTCGGAGATATCGCGCCAACTGATTGGCTCTGCGGTTCACGTCCTCGTAGGTGAGGGCACCCTGCGCGCTTTCAAGCGCAGGTGCGTCCGGCGTGAGACCTGTTTGTAATTCGATCAGGCGATGGAGACAAGCGTCTTGAAGCGCCGGCTTGTGCGGTCCTTTGCCCAGGGCCAGCACCGCAGCCTGTTCCGCAACCGAAAGCATCGGGCGTTCGCTCAGATGCCCGTCCGGTGCCGTCACGAGTTGCCGGAGCAGTTCATCCAGGTGTCCGGCCATTCGTGCGATGGTCGAGTCGGCAAACAGATCGGTACTATATTCAAACACGGCGTCCACGCTGCCGTCCGGCTTGCGGACCATTTCTAAGGTGAGGTCGAACACCGAGGTCCCCGTACCGACGGGCAGCCGCGAGACGTTCAGGTCGTCAAGCCGCGAGGCGTCCGGTGGTGTCTCCTCCAAGACGAACATGACCTGGAACAACGGTGTATGGCCGAGCTCCCTCGCCATCCCCAACTCATCCACCAACCGTTCGAAGGGAAGTTCCTGGTGCGCCTGCGCCTCGAGCACGGTCTTCCGCACTTGGCGCAGGAAGTCGGAAACGCTCGGGGCACAGCCCAGTTCCATCCTCAAGGCAACCGTATTGACGAAGCAGCCGACGAGCTGTTCCGATTCGCGTCTCCCACGATTGGCTACGGGCGTGCCGATGCAGAAGTCGGTCTGACCGCTGTATCGGGACAGCAGCAGCGCAAAGGCCGACAGCAACAGCATGAACGGCGTCACCCGATAACGACGGCCCAGGTCCTGAAGGCGTTCGCCGGTGGACCCTGAAATCGTCCAGGAATACCGTGCGCCTCGATGGCCCTGAACCGCGGGACGTGAATAGTCCCAGGGTAGCGTCAGCAACGGCGGCACCCCGTCAAGGCGGCTTCGCCAAAATTTGAGTTGCCGACGCTCGACGTCACTGCCGACCTGCCGGCGCTGCCACGCTGCGACATCTACGTATTGGAGGGGAAGCACCGGCAGAGAGACGGCTCGGTTGCGCCTGAAGGCGGTATAGAGGCTGGACAATTCACGCCGGATGATTTCCATTGACTGGCCGTCGGCGACGATGTGGTGCACGGTGACCGACAACAGGTGATCGGTCTCCGCGAGTCGAAACAGGCGGCAACGAATCAGCGGCCCGGCAGCCAGATCAAACGGTCGGCAGGCTTCCGCCTGCAACACAGAGAGCATGTCCGTGTCCCGCTGCCCCTTGCTGCCGGTGATCGGTTCTTCAATGGCCAAGGGGAGCGACAGATGCGGGGCGATGACGTGGGACGGACGGCCGTCGACCAGTGTGAACGAAGCCCGGAGGATCTCGTGACGTCGAACAATCTCGTTCACCGCACTACGTAGGGCCTCCACCTCAAGCGGCCCCTGTAGTCGCAATGCGACCGGAATGTTGTTGTTCGAACTGCCGGACGACAACTGTTCGAAGAACCAAAACCGTTCCTGAGAAAACGACAGGGGCAACGTGCTCTCCCGCGCCGTCGTCGGGATCGAGTCGCCTGAGGACTCAGCCGGAGCAGGAATAACGGAGGAGACGAACTCCGTGAAGGCGGCGAGTGTCGGATGTTCAAACAGCCTATCCAGCGGAACCTCGATGCCTCGAACCTCCTGGACACGCGCGACCATCTGCAATCCACGCAGGGAATCTCCACCTAGGGCAAAGAAGTCGTCCTGTGGTCCCACTGCCGGTCGGTTCAACACCTGGGACCACAGTTCGGCGATCGCCATTCCCACGTCCTCGTTCTCTGCCAACCCTGAGGCGAGGGTCTCTTGGACCAGAGCCGGAGCGTCCTGGACTGGCTCCAGAGTCGACTCCCCCACCGCGGATAACGATCGGGCGAGGAATTGCGTTCGACAGAGGCTTCGCTGCACCTTTCCACTGGAGGTCCTAGGTAAACTCCCGGCCTTGATAAGCACAATGGCGGAGATCGCCACCTCATGAGCCTGCGCCACAGCCTGACGGACGGCATCAGTGATCGCAGGCATATCGAGCGTTCCGGGGCGCGGCGAAACCTCTTGCACCACGACCAACCGCTCTTCTTCACCCTCGGTCACAGAGAAGGCCGCGCAACCACCGGGCCTGAGGGACTGATGGCATTCTTCGACCGTCCGCTCGATGTCCTGTGGGTAATGGTTTCGGCCGCGGACGATGATGAGATCCTTCAAGCGACCCGTGACGAACAGGTCGCCGCCATGCAGAAACCCGAGATCGCCCGTCCTGAGAAACGGGCCTTCGCCGCTCGTCGCCAACGTCGCCTGAAAGGTCGCCTTGGATGCCTCCTCATCCTCCCAATAGCCCTGCGCTACGGATGGACCCCCGACCCAAATCTCCCCCTCTTGACCATCGGGGCACGCAATGCCGGAATCCGGATGGACGATACGGACCGACTGTCCAGCTCTTGCCCTTCCGCAACCCACGATGCGGGTGTCCCGAGCAGTGGAAGATTCCCACGCCTCGTCGGCACCGGCGCCGGCCCCATTCGAGCGAACAACCAAGGGCGCACCCTTCGTTCCACCCGTCACCAGCAGCGTCGCTTCCGCTAATCCGTAACAGGGATAGAAGGCCTGCCGGCGAAAACCGCACACACCAAACCGCTGCGAGAAGCGCTCAATAGTTGCCGCACGCACCGGCTCGGCCCCGTTAAACGCCACGCTCCAGGAACGGAGATCCAAATCGGCGCGCTGGGCGTCGGTGACCTGCCTTGCACAGAGTTCGTACGAGAAGTTCGGCCCGCCGCTCGTCGTCGCACGATACTTGGTGATCGCGGACAACCATCGGACAGGCTTCTGCAGAAAGTGGACGGGTGACATCACAATGCAGGGGGCGCCTACATAGAGCGGCTGTAGGATATTTCCGATCAATCCCATGTCGTGATACAGCGGCAGCCAGCCCACGATGACATCGTCCGGCGTGTGCCCGAAGGATTCCTGGATCGCCCGCTGGTTGTGCAAGAGGTTGCCGTGCGACACCTTGACGCCTTTGGGGGTTCCGGTCGACCCGGACGTGTATTGGAGAAATGCCAGCGTATCGGGTGTGAGGCGCGGGTGAGTCCAATGTGATTCAATGCCGGGCTCGACCTGGTCGGTGTTCAGCCATTGCAGCGCGGCGAGATCTTCACAGGCTGTTCCCTTTTCCATCACACGCTTGAGCAGGTCACAGACGGACGTCGTCGAGAGGGCAAATTCGGCTCGCGAGTCCGCAAGGATCGCGCGCACCCGCGGCACGCCTCGCTGGCGTTGCGGCGGATAGGCCGGCACGGCAACGACGCCGGCATAGAGACAACCGAAAAATGCGGCGACATAGTCTAGCCCCGGAGGAAAGAGCAACAGTGCGCGAGACCCTTCTGCCCCGTACGATTGCAGCCACGCGGCAATGGCCCTTGCGCGCCGGTCCAATTCACCGTAGTCCCACCGAACCTCATTCCCTTCTCCGTCAAGCAGGTAGCTATACGCATGCCGAGCGGGAGTTTTTGTGCCCCGAGAATGAAGGAGATCTGTGAGTGTCGTGTGCATCCCTGTCACCACACCGTGAAATGGCTTGCTCTAGTTGATAGCCTTGTGCGTCCTCTCTTCTCCTAAGACGTATGGCGTGAGGAATCTTGCATGTTCATCTTCCTGATCCGTTCTGAAACAGCAGGGACCTCTCGCGGTGACTTCTCCGCCGCAGCGGTTCAACAGGAACTTTGAGGAAACGTTCGCGCAGATCGATCGTGAGGCCACTTTCGCCTTCCGACCTTGTACGGAAAAGACGCACTGAGAAATCAACGCGCACATCGCCACCCCATACCGAACAGGAGCATGCGCGAAAGGCGTTGGCCATCAGCGGATCTGAATGTCGTTGAAGCGCGTGGGCTGGTTGATCGTCACAAACCGGTTTGGCTGCTGTATTCTATGTGACGCTCCGATTCCACACGGCAGCTGGGGCGGGGGGAAACGCTGAAGTCACTGGGGGCGGACGGTCTTCTGCCGACCTGAACGCGCAGTGGAGCATGGATTACGTGCCGTTTTGCGAGGTCTTCGTTGGTCAGATTTGGGGATGTCGGGTCTGGAAATCAACATGAGTGGGCAGGTTGGAAATCGGAACCATCGCGATTTGTATGCCGCGATGGTTTTGCAGGGATGGCTTCACGGTCGATGGTAAACGACCAGTGGTCCATCCGGTTATCCAAGCTCACCACAGCGGACAATCACAAACAGATTTGGCTCGCTAGACTGCAATGCCATATCCTGAAGCGGCTGGTACCGACAGTTCAATTCTGTCACTCGGCACCATTAACGGCGGGCATGTGTACGTCATTCTGGCGAGAGTGAGGCCTACACCAACTCCACAACTGCTCGAAAAGCGCTTGCGCTGTAAGGGGACCGAGCTGAGTCGCACTTACCGATGCTCTGGACAGCTCGTTGATGGCCCGAGCACAATGCGGTAGGCGTCCGAATGGTAGAACTCAGGCAGAAGGAAGGAGATCTCGTGCTCGGAGACCGGCAGGGACTGATCGATCGTGACTACCGGCTTCTCAAGTGGAGCCGAACCCACATCGGGAATACGTTCGGCGCAGAGATGCGGTATTTCGTTTGACGCAGACCACACCCGTCCATGGCTGTTCCTAATGACCACTCTGGTCTCCTCCGTTGAGGAGTCCTGATATTTCCCCAGGAGCAACCGCAGAGTGCCGGACGGCTGCTCCAACGCCGCAAGGGCGTGAAGAGTCGGACTGTCCGTCATCGTTGATACCCGCACGCCACGCATATCGGCATACGTCTGATAGATGTGCCAGCCCGGCCGCTTCGACCGGCGGTCGACATACAACAACCCGTCCAGCGTAGGGTTGTCGCAGGTATTCTCCACGGAGCTCCGGCTCATGTCCTGAGGATCGGGCCAGCACGCCCGCATGGCACTGAGGATATCGGCCCGCTCATAGGCGGCAATCACCCCCGCTGTATAACCGGCAATCGTCCACGACTCCTGCCCCAATATCTCGTTCACCGAAATCGGTCTGGCCAACCCTTGCGCGCGCAAATAGCTTCGCAGATCGTCCACGTACCCCAGAACTCCGCCGGGATCGCCGTACTCATGGTACGCCACCACATCGGGAAACACGTCCTGTGACTGGCTCCATTCAAGAAATGGCTTGAGCAGACGGTATCGGCTGACGCTTGGCCCCACGATCTGGGCAGCGGGAATACGCTCCTTGATGCGTCGATAGGCGAGGCGCCAGCCTTCCTTGAGTCGCGCATTGTCATTGAGCGGAAGCGCAGCGAGATCCGGCTCGTTGTAGATATCCCACAACACGTGGAGCCGACGCGCGAGAACTTGATCGATGACACGGTCCACATGGGCCAACCAGGGCGTATAGTTTCCGTCGAGACCGATCTGGTTGATATCAAAAATTTGGAGGGCGAGATGATGAAATACCAAGCCGAGCGTGAGTTGAAACTCCGTCACACCAACTTGGGCGAGACGATCGTAATTGTTGAAGATATACCCCGCATTCCCCCGGAAACTCGTGGGTTTCAAGGGAGCAATGAGGCTCGTCGGAGGCTCCGTCGGTTCTATACTGACGAGATACCCGTTGGCCCGGTGATTCATCGGCCCTTGTTCGACACTGAGGTCCACCACGATCGTGCCGGCCTGGCTCCCCACAATCTGGAGCATCCAGAGCCCAACGGTCGAGAGACAGATCAACACCAGACGCCGAACCATATTGCCTCGCGTAGAGGGTGCGCAGAAAGCGTGGTTGTACTGCGGGGAAGGCTGGTCGGTCAAGCGAGCGGAGAGGCGATCAGGCAGCAGCGCAGAGCTCGCGCCAGCCGGAAAGACGGAGAAGACACTGCTCGCGTGCCAAATACTCCTGATCCACACCGGCCAAATCGGCGGTATCGGCCTCGCCTTGCGCTTGTTGCTCGGCGATGGCGTTGGCGACATGCACTGCCGTCACGGCAGTAAACCCTGGCGCCTGACACTCACCCGGATGCTGGTGGAAGGCCACGGCCTCGATAATTCCGTCGCCGAGCCCCCAAATCCCCAGGAGGTAGGCACCCACATGGGCATGATCCGCACCGAACACGTCCCGTTCAGCAGCCCAGTCCGGCATCCGTTGCGTACGCATCAGATCGCACACCCGCGCATAGTCTTCCGGTTTGTTGGCGGCGAGGACCAGGACCCCGACGTCGTGCAGGAGCGCCGCGGTAAACGCCTCATCGATCACCTGTTGGCTGGCGCCGGCGTCCTTGGCGATACGACGCGCGCAGGTGCCGGTCAACATCGCATGACGCCACAGGTCTTCCAGGGAAAACGAGGGAAGCCGGCCCTGGTCAAATTGTGCAAACACCTGACTGGAGAGCGCCAACGACTTGATGGTGTCGAACCCCAGCAGGGCCACGGCTTGCTCGGGATCGGACACGTGGGTCCTGAGTCCGAAAAACGCGGAGTTCACGAGCTGAAGGATCTTGGTCATCATGCCGAGGTCTTTGGCCACAATGCGGGAGGCCTTCTTTAACGACGCCTGTGGGGCCTGCATTTCCTGCATGAGGTTCTGATAGATCGACGGCAGGCTGGGGAGCACCTTGATCTCACCCACCAGGCTCCGGAGCGCAGGATTCGCCAACACCGCGCGCAACGCCTCCGCCTGCGCGATGGTCGCTTTTAATACGCTCAGATCAACCGGCTTCTGCAGAAACCGGTGGGCGACAGCGGCGGACCGCAGATGATTCACAGGGCTTTGGTCGCCGGACAGCACAATTCGGATCGTCTCCGGCGAGAGCGTACGAACCTCACTGAGGAATTGGGCACCGTCCATCACTGGCATCGTCATGTCGGACACCACGACGTCACAGGCTCCCTCGCGGATCACAGGCAACGCGGCAGCTGCGGAAGGGAAAAACTGCATGTCCCACTCAGATTGCATGGGACCTAATATTCGTCGAAGATGCTGCAAAATTTCCGGTGCATCGTCCACAAAGATCACTCGACGCATCACCCGCTCCTCCTGAAAGCATGCCCCTCCTCTCTTCTTCGGACAACCAGGGGCTGATCTTGAGTCGGAGTCAGTCGGGTCAGAATGGTGGCATCGAGCCGCAGAAAGCGGCAGGGAGCGGACAAAGCCCATACACGTTCAATAGGTTAGTTTCGATCCAGATCCCAACTGACGATGTCCGCATTCTTGCCGTCTCCCCCGGCGATACCATCGGCGCCGAACGAGAGGATCTCAAATTCTGCGCCCTGCGGAGAGGGAACCGTGTATTTGTAGGGAGCGCCCCAGGGATCGACCGGCACCTTTGGAAGATACCCGCCGGCCTTCCAATTCGGCGCCGCGGGACCCGATGCCGGACGTTCAACAAGCGCCTTCAATCCTTGCTCGGTTGAAGGAAGATTGCCGTTATCCAGCTTGTACAGTTGCAGCGCGCTTTCGATATTGGAAATTTGTGCTTTGGCAGCCGCCCGCTTCGCGTCCTCCGTGCGGCCCATGACTCGTGGAATCAACAGCGTGGCCAGAATGGCCAGGATCACCACGACGATCATCAACTCGATGAACGAGAATCCCCCACAGCGTCTCAGCCGCTCAATCTGACCGCAGCGGAGCGCGGTCGACGGGCCGACTGACCGACTGACTGCCGTTCTGACATCGCGACGCCATCCCATAGACGATCCGCTCCTTCTCGACCGATTCCGGCTTCCCTCTTTCATGTGCAGTTCGAGCGACTCGGAATTGTAACAGGAACTTCGAATGGACTGTAGCTGATTTCCCTGAGACAAGCGAACCTGTTCGTCTCTCTGCATGAACCGGCGTTGGGCATCATACGAGCAGGCCTCACGGCTTGGCGACTTGATACAACATGACTCCCGGCTTCAACTGCGCACGCGGCAGCACACTTTGATGCATGCGAAACGTGGGGAGCGACGCCACCGGCATCATGGCCTGCAGGTGTAATCCGGCCTTTCGACAGCCATCCCCTACCGCTGCCGGCCCCACGATGAACGCCACCGCCCCGGCAGTCAACCGACCAGCCAACCGCTGCATCCGCTGAACGATCGCGGGAGGGTCGTCATATACCCTGAACGGCGTCCATTCATACGCGAGCTGATAGACAAGACCTTCCTCGCCTCCATCCTCAGCCTGAGGCCGCATCGACAGGTGGTTCAGCCAGTCCAATCGCTGCGCGCGCGCCAGCACATTCCATAACTGTTGAGCCTGCCGCTGCGCGAATGCCGGATGCTCGTACCACACCGTATAGACGCGCGGGCGATCATGGCCGATACAGGTCACAATCGCGCTATCGAATCCGGTGATGCATACCCGCCCCGCTCCCGCCACTCGAGCCGCCAGCACGCGATCCTGTTCGAGGAGGTCCTGCAGATAGTCGGCGACAAACGGCTGAGTGGCCAATTCCCCGATCTCCTGCTGATCATCGGGGTAGAATAGCACCGCACCGAACGCGTCCTCGGGACTGACTTGAAGCGAAGCCCTCTTGAAGACGGACAGCCAATCAGAAACCGACTGCACTGCCGAAGGCATCGGTGGGCCGGTAACGGCCCCCCATCCAGTCGGTAACGGAATCGCCCTCCTGGTCGTCCGATCCATCAGCAGCAACCGGTCTCCCTCCACCCCCAACCCACGCTGGCCGGGAGCAGATCCCTGACGGTCGAACGGCTGATAGGACAGGCCGGCCGAATCATCCGAACAAGTGGCCTTCAACACGCGTGTACCTTGTATCGTGACGCAGAGTTTCTGCTCACTATCAACATATCGCCTGGGGGGATCGGGCACCGGCATCCAGCTCACGAGATGCGAGCGCGGTGCATCCATAAAAACCGGGAATGGATCTCCCCCCCCGGGGAGTTGCGGGAAGAAGAAGTTGCTGAAGAGTCGGTACGCCGCTTCGGACGGATAGGTGGGAATTCCACGATAGTGCAGCGCCCGAGGGGTGGAGGCACCACGATTTTGATCGTCATACAGCCCGCGGATCAGTTCGAACAGGGCTGAGCCGGTGCCGGGCAACAGCGAGAGAAAGAGTTCGACGACCGGCAGAAAATCGATCGATTCCCAATGCATGGCGCCCATACAGGCCATGAAGACCTTGCCGTCGAAAGTGCCGTCCGGCAAATGGTAGATCGCGTCTTTGCGATGCCGGATCGTGGCGGTCCCCCTCGCATCAATCGTCATATCCTGGTCGCTGTAAAAGCACCGCACCTCATCAAGCGGAACCCGCATCGCCTGGGCCGCCATGTTTCGAAGGTCGTCGGCCCGCAGCCGCTGCCAGCCAGGCTTTCGCGACAAGTCCAGCGTCATCCTGTTGACGAGTCCGCTCGGAATCAGGCCGACCCACGCTCCCCAGTCAAGATGAACCCTGGCACGCAGAAGGGACCACCTCCCATCGACCATCCCCCACTCACATTCGTGCAACGGGTACCCGTCCGGGTCGGTCGCCAGGATTCGACGACCGTGACTTCCATACAGAGTGAGGTGGCCGGTCGGCTGGCGTACGGAAGAATAGGCAGACGCCGAGAGCTGCGGCTCGTCGGTGAGATTGGCAGGAAACGTGAGCGTACCGGGGCGTCTCAGAATGTCTTGTAAGGAACGCTCGGCCGGCATTTATTCGCGGATTTGGCCGCTCCCCAACACAACAAACTTCGAACAGGTCAGTTCCTCAAGCCCCATCGGGCCTCGCGCATGGAGGCGGGAGGTACTGATGCCGATTTCCGCCCCCAACCCGAACTGGTACCCGTCGTTCAGCCTGGTTGAGGCATTCACCAGTACCGCGCCGGCATCCACCTCGCGTAGAAACCGCATCGCGCGCGCGTAGTCCTTGGTCACAATCGCTTCAGTATGCTGGGATCCGAATGTGGCGATATGCTCCAAGGCTTCGTCCATATTCTTGACCACC
This sequence comes from Nitrospira defluvii, assembly GCF_905220995.1. NCBI lineage: Bacteria > Pseudomonadati > Nitrospirota > Nitrospiria > Nitrospirales > Nitrospiraceae > Nitrospira > Nitrospira defluvii. The sequence continues at coordinate 58,306 of NZ_CAJNBJ010000022.1, read as the reverse complement.
TTTACGGCGAGGATGAGATCAAGGAATTCCCTGCCGAAGTCGTCCTCAGCCGCCGGCTTCACCTCGGGGCAGAGCTGAATGGTCTTTGGGCAGCCACGCACCTCGACCTTCGCGGCCGTGAGCCGACCCACGAGATGGGGCAACCAGGTGCGCGCGATCGTTTGGTGTACCAGCAATGTCTCCATTGCGTTGCAGGTGGAGGGGCGCTGCACTTTGGCGTTCAGACAAATCTGCTCCGCGACGAGTGGATCGGCATCAACGTCAACATAGGTGTGACACACGCCCTGATCGTGTTTCAGCACCGGAATCGTGGCGTGTTCGGCGATGGTCTTCATGAGTGATTCGCCGCCACGGGGGATGATGAGGTCGATCCAGCGATCTTGCTTCAGCAACAGTTGCACAATCTCCCGTTCCGGACGGTCGACAAAGGTGATCGCGCCGGACGGCACGCCGGCCTTCTCGGCAGAGTCACTCAGCACCTTGGCGATCGCCGTGTTGGAGTGCAGCGCTTCAGAGCCGCCGCGCAAGAGACAGACGTTACCGGATTTCAGACACAGCGCCGCGGAATCGGCTGTTACGTTCGGACGCGCTTCATAGATGATGCCGATGACTCCGATGGGCACCCGCATCCGCCCGACCTGCATCCCATTCGGACGCGTCCACATCTTGGGCGTTTCGCCGAGGGGGTCCGGCAGACGGGCGATATCGCGGATCCCCGCGGCCATATCGCGAACACGTTCCGCCGTCAGCCGCAGCCGGTCGGCGACCGCCTTTCTTTCGGGGGTGGAGTCGAACGGCTCGAGATCTTTTTCATTGGCAGCCAGTAGTTCGGCTTCCTGCGCCTCAAGGCCGTCGGCCATGGCCAGCAAGGCCTGGTTCTTAACCGCGGTAGAGAGGGTCGCGAGTCGGCCGGCTGCTCCCTTGGCCGTCTTCACCAACGCCGCTACATAGTCTTCGGGAGAGAGCACGTCGCTCGGGGCATCGAGTTCCGGAGCCTGGGTTTCGGTCAGATCTTGTTCCATGTCGTGAAATCCTGCTGTGTGGCAAAGCGTCAGGCGCCGAGGCCGAAGGCTCGACCGATCAAGAGGGTGAACGTCGGCGCGATGGACTATAGCGGGACAGAATACTGTGGGGTTCGGAGTCGGGTCAAGGGTTCCGGGGAGCGCCGGGCATCGGTGGAACGGCTTGCGGGGCAGGCGCTCCCGGAACGGCACCCTGCGCTGCCGGTTGCTGCGGCATGTTGCCGGGCGCCAGGCCCATCATCGGCGGCATCAACATGGATTGCGAAGAGGGATTCGGATGCTGGAAGATCCAATCATGATACGTCTTGCGGCCTTCAAAGTGGCGGACCGCGAGGGGAAAGTCACGTTCTTTGATGGGTTTCGCCTTACTCTTGCTGCGCACCCCCATAATGCCTCCGGTGGGCGCGCGCATGTACTCCCACTCTCCACCGCCGACCGGATCTTCGTAGACCCGGCGAAGGAAGGGTTTCGGCGTACGTGTCAATTCGGCCAAGGACTGAGGATAGATTTCAGCGGGCATGATACGCCCGATCTTCATGTAGGCTGAGTAGAGCGCCAGGGCATTTTGAATCTCGATCCCCTTCGCCATGAGATCGGCTTCTTTTTCCCGTTGAACCATGACGGTCCATTGACGAGCGGCGGCGGAGACGGAGATACCGATCAGCACGATGGAAAACATCAAAGCCAGGTAGGTAATCCCGCGCGTATTCTCGAGGTGGTGCCGCAACCGCATCCTCCTAGTTGGGCTGTCCCCCCGCTCCGGGATCATCCGTGACCGGAATGACCTGCGTGATTTTTGACGCCACGTCTTGCAGCGTGATGTCCTTCTGCGAGACATCCTTGACCAACACCTCGCCGCCGATGACTTCGCCCACCTGCACGACATGCATTTCGTCGTTTTTGACCACCACCGCCATGTTCTTTTTCCTTTGCGTGCCGCCGCCGACCGCCATGAACCCGACATACCGGAACTGATTCAGCTCAGTCGCGATGCGCAAGCGTTCGATCTCTTCCGGTGTGGGACCTTTGGGCCCTTCCTCAACCGGTTCCTCATCCGTCTTGATTTCGGACTGGGGTTCTTCAACCACCTCCTCCGTGGGAGGGGGCGCCGAAGGCTTGGCAGGGCCACGAGACCGCCCACGGCGAGGCGCCGGACTGGGAATCGCTACCGGCTCGACTTGAGGGAGTAGGCTGGCAAAAATGTTGCGCGGGGTGGCAAAGGTGGCGTCCCTTTGTCCCTTGATGGCGGCCAGCCGCTCGAGGTGCACCTGCAGATCGCCGCCGGCGGGCGATGCCGTGGGCTTCCCCGTCGTGCGCTGCCCGCTGACATGGGTCAACGGCACTCGCGCCTGCTCGCTCGAGTGGTCAAACTGCCAGATCAGCAAACCGATCCAGAGTACCACGAGGGACAGCAGCAACAATCCTTGATTTTTGCTGACTCGATTCATGTGCGTTACGGCGTCGTCGGGGATTGCAGATGTTCCCCGCGCAGATAGGTCGAAATTCGAATATTGAACGTCAGTTGCTGATCTTGGACGTTGCCCGAGCGAACCAGGTTGAGGTCCTCAATGAACAACAGTTCTTCCGCCGACTCCAGGTTGTACAGAAATCGACGCAAATCCTCATAACGTCCGGTCACCGTCCCCTGCAGCACGGCTTTACTGGCATCGGGAACCGACGTCTTTTCCGTTTTATAGGACAGAGCCGGTAAGGTGACTTGATCACGCTTCGCTTCTTCCGTCACGCCAAGCGCCAGGGGCGCGAAATCCCTGAACAAGGGCAGCACGGCCCACACCCGCTGGAGATCCGCCTTGGCCTTCTTGGCCTCCTTGTGCCGGTTTAACTGCTGCCGTGCCTTCACCCACTCGCTTTCGAGTCGTACCTGCTCCTCTTCCGTCGCGCCAAGCACCAAGACGTGGATACCATAGCTCAACACGAACAGCCCGGCCACGAAGGCAATCCAAGGAAGAATGGGCGCGTAGGGCTGGCGCCAGGTCAGTTGAAGACGATCAAGGCCTGGAAACATCATTGGTTCCGATTCCGATAGCGCAGGGTCAGGTCGAACTCCACGAGGCCATTGGTCATCACCCGATGCTGGCCTAGCACCGGATCTTTAAACTGGGGATGATCCTGAAATGTCACCGTCAGTGTGGTCACATCCTCCAACGCGCGGGCGGAACCCGTCAGCATGATCGTGGCGTTCGCCGGGTCCAGCCGGATGCTGTTGACGGCAATCCGCTGAGGAATCGCCCGTTCAAGTTCAGTCAGAAATCGCGTCCAGGAGAAACTCCGTTTCTCGATCAAGTGATTGGCAAACTCGATTTCTTTGGGAAGTAGCTGAAGCGCGGCATCCGAGAGGTCGAGCCCCTCCTGTTGTGCCTCCTTCAAGAGCTCCCGATCTCGTTCCTGAACCTGCTTGAGCGCCGTTTCCATTGATTGGACGTCTTGCCAAACCAACCAGGCCTGGGACATGTCCCAGAGCATGGCCACCCCTATCGCCCCCGCCAAGAGCATGATCACCAGCCGAGCCGGCGCCAGATACCACCGGTAGCGGCTGCTCAGGTTAATCGTGAAGAGACCGCTGCGAGCGGCGGGCGGACCGATCCGTAAGGCCACATCACGAAGCAACGATGTCAGATTGTCCAGCAGCATCCCTTAGACGACCCCCGCGATGGCCGGTAGTGCAGCGCTGCTCCGAGGTCCCGTAATCGTACCCCCACCGTACTGCTGCACACGGTCCCAGTCGAGTTCCTGCACGGGAACGCCCAACCCCTTCTCCAACTGCTGTCGCAACCCAGGCCCCATCACGTCGTCGGCGATCAACACGACCTGGCTGATAGACAACTCCGGCACCTGCTGCTGGCAGGCGTAGATCGAATCCGCACACTCTTGCACGATACGATTAATGCCGACTTGCTCCGAACCGGATGGCCACACCCCGCCCGACCCGATACCGCCCTGCAATTTGGAACGGAGAAATACCAACGCCCCCTTGTGAAAGACAAACGCCGTGACTCCGCCATCCGTCGCATTGACCCACAATAAATCGACCGTCGGCTGGGCCGTCCTGGACGCCCCTTGAGACCAGAGGTTATACAGGCGGAGACTCGCGACATCGACCTCCTGCGGAATCAGCCCGGCGGCTTCACAGACGGATTCGTACTGCGCCAACACGGATTCCTGCACCACCACAGCCAACACCGTGCAGGGCCCGTCGCCGGAGGCAGCCGGTTCGGACAAGACTTGAGAAAACACCTTGGCGCCGCTGAGCGACAAGAGTTGCTCCTGTCCCAGACGCCACCGTACCAATGCATCCCGCTCCTCGGAACTCCAGGGAAGATCCTGCAATCGCACGACGGCGAGCCGGACAGCCAGATCCGGCAAAATCACCGTCGCTGCCCGTGGCACACCGGGGGTGGAGGATCGACCGGGAGCCTGCGTGGTCGCCGAGCCGGCAATCGCCCGGATATGCGATTCCAGCTCGTGGGGCAACATGATGTTCTGCTCCAGCGGTGACAGACGGACGATGCCCTCGGGCAGTGCCGACACGACGCACTGATACCGAGGCCGCCCTCGCCAGTTCCGGTGGACTTCCGCCCAGGCCAGATCATGCGAGCCGATTTTGAGGCAATACTGCGGCCGACTGGTAATCCAATCCCACATCGGTTAGCGCTCTTCGCTGAACGTGACGCGATTGATTTCGCGCAACGTCGTCTCTCCGGCCAGCACTTTCTTCACTGCAGATTGACGCAGCGTAATCATGCCGTCCGTCACCGCGCGATACCGGATCTCCGAAAGCGCCCGATCCGCCAGAATCATTTCCTTGATTTCATCGGTCAGATCCAGAAACTCGGTGATGCACTTTCGTCCTCGATAGCCGGTATCATGACACTCCGAACAGCCCTTGCCTTCGTAAAACGGCGCACCCTTGAATTCGTCATAGTCGAGACCGGACTCCTCGGCCAGCGCCTGATCGAGTGGGACCTGATGCCTGCAGTCCGGGCAAATCACCCGGATCAGTCGTTGCGCTAAGACGCAGGTCAACGCCGCGAGGAAATTGTAGGAATCGATACCCATCGAGGCGAATCGACCGATCACATCGAAGACGTTGTTCGCGTGCACGGTCGTCAGCACGAGATGGCCCGTGAGAGCGGACTGAATGGCAATCTGCGCCGTCTCGGCATCACGGATTTCTCCGACCATGATCTTGTCCGGGTCGTGACGCAGAATCGATCGCAACCCTCGCGCAAAGGTGAGGCCCTTCTTTTCGTTGACCGGGATCTGCACGACACCCGGCAACTGGTATTCCACTGGGTCTTCAATCGTGATCAGCTTATCTTCCTGAATATTCATTTCGCTGATGGCGGCATAGAGCGTCGTCGTCTTGCCGCTGCCCGTCGGGCCCGTCACGAGGACCATGCCATAGGGTCGCGTGATGGCGCGCCGGAACCGCTTGAGATCTTCGGGGTTGAACCCGAGCCGATCCAGGCGCAACGTGGACACACCGGTCGTGATCGCCTCCCGATCCAAGATTCTGATCACGACGGATTCCCCGAACACACTCGGCAGAATCGAGACCCGGAAATCGACGGTTTTCCGGTCGAGGCGCATGCGAAAGCTTCCGTCTTGCGGCACCCGCCGCTCGGCGATGTCCAGGTCTGACATGACTTTCAACCGGGACACCAGCGGTGGATGCAGCTTGACGTCGAGCGGGTCCATCGCTGACACCAGAATACCGTCCACGCGGAACTTAACCGTGGTCGCGCGATCCGTGGCCTCGATGTGGATGTCGCTCGCCCGACGTTGCATCGCGCTGAGCATGATGGTGTCGAGCAGCTTAACCACCGGGCTTTGGTCTTCACCAAAGTGATCGACGGTCAGGACCTCTTCCCCTCGCTCGTCTTCCTTGACCAACACCGACCGATACTCGGCTTCCAATTCCCGGAGCGCCTGGCTCGATCCCTCGCTTCGCTCCAGCGCAGCCTGAATCGCGCTCCGCGAGCTCACCACATAGTGCAGCGGCCGATTGAGGAGAATTTCCAACTCATCCAACGCGAGCAGATTCTGGGGATCCGAAATGGCGATGGTCAGGACGCCCGCCTCGTCTTTCACAGGCACGAAAGGGTGGCGTCGCATCAGTTTCACTGAAATCGTGTGATAAAACTCCGGATCCACCCGAAAGCCGGTGAGCTGGTCATACGGCAGCCCAAACTGGGCCGCCAAAGCCTGCGCGAGTTCCGCTTCGGAGATCGTGCCTTCCTCGACCAGTGTTTGCCCCAACGCCGCGGTGCTGCCCCCCAGACGGACTACGACCTGATCCACCGTCCGCCGGGTGAGAATGCCTTCGCGCACCAGCACATCGGACAACGACGGTCGCGTGAGATGACGTTGCATAGCCATGCTACTCGCCTCCGACCGGAATCTGATACCATTGTGAGAAACATCTCAAGCCGCGCTGCCGCATCATTGAATTGTCCCGGCCATTTGAAAGATCGGGAGATACATGATGATCACGATCCCACCCACCAATATGCCCATCACCAGCAACAACACCGGTTCGATCCAGGTCGTCAACTGGCTGAGACGCACATCGAGATCGCCCTCGTAAAACTCGGCCACATCCCTGAGCATGGGCTCCAGCGAGCCCGTTTCTTCTCCGACCGAGAGCATTTCAATCGCCAATTTCGGCAAGATCTTCGGTCGCTCAATCGCGGCGGCCAGCGTGCTACCCTCCCGAATCTCATTCACCGCCGAGACCAACCCACGGGACACGAAGCGGTTGGAGACGGCGCCACGGGCAATCTCCAGCGCTTCAACAATGGGCGTTCCTCCCGCCAATACCGTCGCCAACGTACGGGTCAGCTGGATGGTATGGTGCTCCACCAAAATGGTCCCTAACAGGGGCAATCGGAGCAAATTCCGGTCGACGGACAACCGCCCCGCCGATGTCTGATACCAGGCACGTCCCAGGACGGTCGCCACGATCACAACGATCGCCACCGGGATCAGCTGCGCCTCTCCCATGTGAATCACTGAGATCAACAACCGGGTTGCGGTCGGCAAATTGGCAGAGGATTCGCCATACACCGAGATAAAGGTCGGCATGACGTAACTGAGGAGAAATCCCACCACCGCGATACCGACGACCACGAGGAATGCCGGATAGGCCAGCGCCTTCGTCACCTTTTGACGCAGACCAATCATCAACTTGAGGTACGCAATGTACCGTTGAAGCACCTCCGCCAAATTGCCCGACTGCTCGCCCGCACGAATCGTGGCCAGATAGAGATCGGAAAAATAGACGGAATGCTTACCGAGCGCCTCCGAAGCCGACGCGCCGCCACGAATGTCCTGCCGTACAGCCTTCAACGCCTCACGGAACGGCGCTCGCTGGGTGCGATCGATCAGAAGATCCCACACCCGCAGGACCGGCAACCCTGCCTTGATCAGGGCCAGCAACTCCTGGTTGAACACGAGAAAATCCTGAAGGGGCAACTTCCCCCAGCGCCCGGCCGGAAGACCCGGCACGCCGATCCCCGCACCCCGTCGTGACAGACGAAAGACCAGGAGACCGTCGGACTCGAGCTTGGCACGCACCAGATGTTCATCGTCACCTTCGATATGGCCCTCGAAGGTCGTGCCATCCGCTCGTGCCGCTCTGTAGGAGAAAACTGCCATGAGTTCATCGATCCAACGGAGCACGCGAGGCTATCCGCTCACTATTGAGCAACAGCGCCGTTTGAAGGCGGCTGGATCGCCGCATGCTGGTGCCGAGGCTCCGGCAAACGGAGCGACCGCCCAGCCACAATCCGGTCTCCCGACAAACCGTTCAGTGAGCGTAGCGCATTCATCCCAACCTTATGACGTCGTGCAATCGCCCACAAAGTGTCTCCGCTATGAATCACAACCGTTCTGACCGGCGGCTCGCCTGCCGGCGTGAAGGCGACGGCTGACTCAACCGTAGGGGACACGATCGGTCCCGATCCCGTCTGACCTTCTGGAGACAGTGCCTGGCTGGAGTCAGCCAGATCCAGTACCGTAGCCGGTTGTTCCGCAGAGAGGTCCTTCCCCATCGACGTCTCAGCTCCGATTTCCGGTACCGCCGGCAGAGATTTTCGGCGAGCCGGCCCGATCGTCGACTGCCGCGACCGATTGTGAGGCGGCTGAACCGCCTGCGCGACACGCTCCCGCTCCGAACGCGCCTCGGCTAACTCCTCACGTTGCAAGTCGATGATCTGTCTGGCATCCGCGAGACGCCGCTCCGTCTCCTGCAACATACCTTGAAGCTGTGCTCTGGCCAGCTGTGCATCAGCCAGTTCTTTGCGCTGGGCGTCCAGCTCCGTACGTAATTCGGCCGCAGTGCGCTGTGCCTCCCGGACCGCCGCTTTGAGGGAGTCCGCCGTGACCTGCAGATCCGTTGGGGACGGCTCAGACATCGGCGTCACACGCGCACAGCCGATTGAGACATACGGTAGCAGCATCGCCACGACCCAGCACCAGCATCGAAATCCTCTGCCCATCCGCCGTCTGTGAATCGTTGGGTGAATCATGATGTTCATGGCCTTACCATTGGTTGTAGGGAACCCCGTTGGTACCGACAAGATCAGATCCCGAAAACACATCAACCATCCCGCCCTCGGCCTCGTCGACCATCTCCTGCCAGGATGTGGTCACTCCTGTTAACGGGTCAGTCGGCACTCGACGAAGGTAGCCAGCCGTCACCAGGGCCTGAATGCTCTCCGGATACTTACCTTTGTCGGCCCGATGCTGATCGATGACATCGCGAAGCGAGAAGAGATCCTGTCGTAACGCGCCTTCCTTGGCTTTAATGATGGCGGCATGATAGGAGGGAACCGCCAATGTCGCGAGAATCCCGACGATCGTCACGACAATCATCAATTCGATAATCGTAAAACCGCGAGGGGTGGAGACCGCCCATGCGCGCTTACCACTCACGGTATTTGGTGCCATCCAAGGCCAGTTCCTGGCTCTGAGTCGTAACATCATACACATCTTCCCCACACCAGTCTTTGACACTGGCGGGATCTCGATAGCAACGCTGGCGCCAGTCGGCCGCGCCGGTCATCGGATCGAGTGGAATCGATCGGAGGTAGCGGCGAATAGTCGTTCCGCGGACAGTGGCCTGCTCCCCGGTCAATTTCACACCCAACAAGACCTCGAGTGATTTCGGGTATCCGTAGGGGCCGGTGACGTCTTTACAACTCAACCGGTTCTTGACGCAGGCTGGCCCTGTCAGCGTATCGCCGTCACGCGCCCATTCGAGGTGAAAGGCGTCGATCGCGGCTCGGATCACCCGGAGATTCTGCCGCAACTCGATCTCCTTGGTCCGTTTGGTGGAAACCTTGGTGAACGGCAGCGCGACAGCGGCCAGGATCGTGAGAATCGTCAGGGTCACGAGCAATTCGAGCAACGTCACGCCGGACTGTTTCACCGCACTCTCACCACTCCTGTCACTTCGACGGGTCCGTCCGATGTCTCAGCGGCGCCGCGTTTCGCTGTGTGCAGCCGCACCGTCGAGACACCGGGAGTCTTGGCAAGGAACGTCACCCGCAAAAGACGCCCGTCATCCTTCGTCACCCCCGCAGACCGATGAAGACGCAGTTCGACCAGGCCGTCCGTCAGCGAGGATGTCGCCGCCACCGGAGCCTTGCCCGCTTCGGTCCCGAGGACTTCGCCGAGCGTGGCATCCCGAAATTCGAGGATCTTGGGATCGAACTCCAACGTCAGTGTTTCAGTGTCGAAACCTTGGGCGTGGGCAGCCATGACATCCACGCGCACCTCTTTGTCGGTCTGCACTGTCACATCTGCGGGCTGGAGGGACAGCTGGAATCCGAGCGACGCCGGCTCAGGACTCGTCACGCCCGCCTTGCCCTTCTTGAACACCGGTTTCTCTGTCGCGGTTCCCGCACCGGCCGGCAACGCGACACGAGCCGCCACCTGCTTCGGCTGCATGGCAAATAACGGGGCTGTGGAATAGACCGACTCCGTTCCGGACCAGAACGCCTGCCCCTGCGGGCCAGGCAGACGCAAAGAATTCACGATGTGCGGTGTGATCGTCAAAATGACTTCCGTCGTCACTCGCTGTGTCTTGAACGAACTCAGCAGGTTTCCCAGAAACGGAATGTCGCCGATCCAGGGAATCGTGACCTTCGTACGACGGTCCTCCTCCTGCAACAAACCGCCCAACACAATGGTCTCTCCGTCGCGCACATTGAGCATGGTCTCCGCCGAGCGGTTGCCGAACTTAAACTGCGAGATCGGGGGGGATTGCTGCAGCAAGACCGTGTCGCCCAGGCGAATCACCTCAATCTTCATTTTCAAGGACAGTTCATTCGCCAGATGAATGTTCGGCTCAACTGTCAGTTTGACGCCGGTGTCACGAAACTCGATCGAGGTGACCGTCGAAGTAGTCGGTACCGCACCGGTTGCGGCCTGCCCCGGCAACACATTGGTCGTGGACAGGAGGATCGGCTGCTTGTCACCGATATTCACTTCCGCTTTCTTGTTGTTGAGCACGCGCACCTTCGGCGCAGCCAAGGTCTTGGCATCCGTGATCTGCTTGAAGAAATCAAGCTGCACGTTCGTGGGAAGCTTGAAGAGATAATTGTCCTGCCCCAAACTCGCCAGGTTGCGATAGGTGAATTGCTGCGCGATGTCACCGGCGATCGAGCTGGTAAATCCGGGCGGCACCATGGCAGCGGCGATTTGTTTGGGATACGAGAGACCATATTGCTGGTCGACGGTCCTGTTCACCTCAAGCACTTCCACATCGAACAGCACTTCGGAATCCTCGCGATCGTTGGCCTGAATGATCTTCTCCGCCAACTCTACCTTCTCCGGTTGATCGCGAACCACGATCGTATTAAGCGCCTCATTGCCATGGATATGCTTCACATCCAGCATCGACTTCAGCAACGCCACCATGTCCTTGGCCTTGGCCGATGACAGGTAGAAGGTCCGGATCATCAAATCCTGATACTGTTCCTGCTTTTGTTTCGTGTTGGGACTGATGATGAAGAGGGTCGGACCGGCCTTCTGCGCGAAGAGGCTGTTGCTGTTCAGCACCAGCGAGAGGGCTTCATCAAACGGCTTCTCTTCCAATGAGACGGTGATCGGATCATTGCGGACATCTTTGTCGAACACAAAGTTCACGTGTGCCGCTTTTCCCAAAGCCTCCACCACTTCCTTCAATCCGGCATTGCGAAATTGCAGGGTGACCGGCTGTTTCTGCCGATCATCCCGATCTGCCGCATGCTGCTCGGCCGAAAGCCGGGCGACTCCGTCCAAGGCATCCTTGTAAGTGGGGTCTAATTCCACGGCCCGCATATACACGGCCATCGCTTCACTGACCCGGCCCAACTGCGCCAGACGTTCCGCCTCGCGATACCGCTCACGCGCCTCTCTAAGCCGCAAGGCCTCGGTCAACCCGGCTTCGTACTCTTTGCTGGTCGGCTCAATCGTCAACGCTCGCTTGAACTCCTCGGCCGCCTGTTCGAACTGATGATCCTTCAGCAACTGCCGGCCGCGCTCATCATGAGCCGCAGCGGCACGCTCGCGCGCAACTCGATATTTGTTCTGGAGTGACGGTTCGAAGGGATCGTCTTTAAGCGCCTGGCGATACGCGACACTGGCCTCTTCCCAGTTTCCCGCCGCCAGATGCTGATCTCCGCGTTTAACGTCAGCGGAGTTCAATGTTCCACAGGCGGTCAGCGCAAGACTCCACGCGAGGGCGGTGATAGTCAGCACTGCTCGGCCGCATCGAAAGGACATATGGCCGGCGTGAGGGAGCAGGAAGGATGAACGCATAGATCTGATCAACAAGGTTGCAACCTCTTTGGTATATCAAACTGACACATACGCGACAATCAGTTTCTCGCTTGAAACAGGCAGGAGGCCGCTACGGCACTCAGACCTCTTTCGGCAGATATGACACACGGCATTAGTTGGAAAACGTGCGAGAGAGGGAAAACCCGGAGACCGGGTGAAAGCCAGGTCTCCGAGGAATCGAACAGCAGGCACACACGCGGGCCAGAGGTTCGGACGTGCCGTTCAGCGACGGCTTACAGCCGCCAATACTTGACCGAGCCCGGCAAGCTGTCTGGGCTCAACACGCTCTTCACATCGACCACGACGTTATTCCGCTGTTTCCGCAACGGCTTCAGCAACTCAGGAATACTCATCTTAAGGTATTCCTTATGCGCCACCGCCAGGATAATCCCGTCGAGCTGCTTGAGCTGATCCCAAGGTGAGAGACGAAGTCCATACTCCCCCACCGCCTCCTCCGGTTCTGCGAGCGGGTCGTGGACGATAACTTGAATGCCATACTCCTTCAGCTCATTCACGATATCCGGCACACGGCTGTTCCGTAGATCCGGGACGTTCTCCTTGAAGGTCAAACCCAATACCCCCACACGCAGATCGCTCACCGGGCGCTCGACCTGGCTCAACAACTTCATGGTTTGCTCCGCCACGTACTTGCCCATGCTGTTGTTGATCCGTCGACCTGCTAAAATCACTTCGGGGTGATACCCTACGGATTCGGCCTTTGCGGTCAGATAGTAGGGATCCACTCCTATACAATGTCCACCAACCAGCCCCGGATTGAACTTCAAAAAATTCCACTTCGTTCCCGCCGCTTCCAACACCGATCGGGTATCAATTCCCAACCGGTGAAAGATCAATGCCAGTTCGTTCATCAATGCGATGTTGAGATCGCGTTGCGTATTCTCGATGACCTTGGCTGCTTCAGCGACCTTAATGCTCGATGCGCGATGAATCCCGGCTTTGACGACCATTCCATAGGTCTGGGCGACAATCTCCAGCGACTCCTCGTCCTGCGCCGACACCACCTTGATGATCCGTTCGAGCGTATGTTCTTTATCCCCCGGATTGATACGCTCCGGCGAATACCCGATCTTGAAATCTATGCCGCTCTTCATGCCGGACGCCTTCTCCAAGATCGGCAAACAGTCTTCCTCTGTCGCACCGGGATAGACCGTCGATTCATACACCACAATGGCACCTGGAGCGAGATTGGCCCCGATCAGCTCCGAAGCCTTTTTTAAAGCGGTGAGGTCCGGCTGCAGGGCATTGTTAATGGGAGTCGGCACCGCCACGATGATAAAGTCTGCGGTTTTCAGATCACTGGGTTCTGAGGTATATCGAACTCGGCTGGCCTTGAGATCTTGCGCGGAGACTTCTCCCGTCCGGTCCACCCCCTTGCGCAATTCATCAACTTTCGTCTTATTGATGTCAAACCCGATCACCGGCGAGGATTTACCGAATGCCACCGCAATGGGCAATCCCACATACCCTAACCCGACAACCGCGATCTGCCGCTGCATCTTCTTCGCCATGTCACTCCCCTCGTCAATAACCGCCGCGAACCAGCAATGTCGTAAAAAAGAATGGCAGAATATCTCACATCCGTCAACGATTTCCCAGGAGCGACACAACTGGGTCGCACTCGTGCCTCTTCGCTACGCGGGAGCCTTACCGACCAACGCCAGGGAAGAGCCAGACCGATAGACACAATCCCCCACGGCTGAGCGGACCTGTGACGACAAACTGTGTTGCTCGAGCAGCACAGGCGCCTTTCGCGACATCGAGTCTGCCTGAACAAGAACGATTTTGGCCGGCGATGACCTCTCGTCCACACACTAGGGGATATCCAAGCCTGGGTTTCCGGCACCAAGCGACGGTGCAGGATGCCACCAGAATCGTGAAACCATTTGCAAGGTTACATGTGCACTTGATATGGTAACGGCGGACAAGGTCCGGATAGGCACTGATCTTGCTCTCCCATATAGCCAACCTAGGGTTCGTTCGATCACGGGTTTCTTCGTGGGGATCCAGCGGCTCTCCCTCTGAATACGCGAAACGCCAGGGAGATCGAGGTACGTCACCCTATTACCAACCGACCACATTCTTTTCACCACCAAGAGGACGAACATGGACGGCAACGCAACGTTTTACGCCTCCAAGAGGTTGGCTGTTTTTGTATCCGCCCTGGCTCTCTGTGCCGGACTAGTCAGTACTCAGGAGAGTCACGCGGCCGGGGTCTGGACGAACGAGCCTACGGGAGCCAAAGTTCTTGTAGACTGTAATTTTTCAAGCACGCCCGGAGCCTGCGGCATACTGGACGTATATGGGTCGTCGATTTCGGTTTCAGACAATAGCGCCCCGGTCTCGCCGTCCGGTGGAATCAAAGGACTTCTGTATGCGTTTGCTCCGCAGGGAGGCATGCAGCTTATCTATTCCACGCCTCAACCGGTGCGCGAAATGTACGTCGGCCTAACATGGCGCACGAATCCGCAGTTTCAAGGCCGTATCGTCCAAAACAAACTGTTCTTCATCCGCGGGAACACTCTCGGAAACGGATACTTCGGTATGTGGAACACCCCGGGGAGCTCAACGATGAAGTTCGAATGGGGACACAATACATCCGGCTTGGATAATAGTCACACCTGCGCATTGGATTCTGGACTTTGGTGCTACGCCAATGCAGGTCCCAGCATGATTACCCTGGGTCAATGGGCGAAGGTTGAGGTGTATCAAAAGGCGAGCACGACGGCCACCTCACGCGACGGCATCTTACGTTGGTGGATAAACGGCGTCCTTGGCGGAAACTATACCAACCTCAACTATGCTCCAAGCGGACTCACCGAATGGCAGTGGAATAACACCTGGGACGGAGCACAAGACATGGGCACATCCAACACAGTGGATTGGGAGCACTGGCTTGACCACGTACATATCAGCATCCCGAACGGTGGCACGAGCACTGATAATCCCCCAGGCCCGCCCGCAACTCCCACATTACGCGGTATTTCGGTTCCGTAGCTGGGTAGGCTTTGGTCGATCACTCCTGACGCCGGACCGCTGAAATGGCTTGGTGTCGGGAGAGCACGGATCGGATAGCGAGGCACTGTCCGCTAGGGAAACGAAGGTCCCCTAATCTTGGAATGCTTGTAGTGCTCCCCTGAAATCAAGCCGCCTGCATGATTTCTTGGAACCACTACAGCGCTGCACACACCGAATCTTCCAAGCTCATGAGAGTGGAATGGTGTCCTATGACCGACCGCAGTGGAGGGGACACTACTTGTGTGAACACCACACGTCTCACCGGGAAAACGATGTGATCGGATCGGCTGGAAGCAAAAGGGGAATCAGGGCCTCCGTGAATTTATCTCGCCCTCGCTGGTTCAGATGATAGCCATCAGGCTGATAATCCTCATCCGCAAGATCATTCTGAGAGAGAGGCACCAGCAGTTGCACACCGACTTGCTCACTGACCTGCCTGATAATTTCAGAGGACTCCGGTTCGACAGGCGGCATCAACACCAGAGTGAGTTCAGTGTGTGAATTCATCATTAGCTTTCGCAGCGCAGTCAGCCTCGCTGCACCAAGCGTCCGAAGCGCGACCGGGTCCGGCTGTGGCTTCGGCGCAAGAGCAATCATCGCGGTCAGCTGCGGGATCTCCGGCAGCACGTATTGGAGCAAAACCTGGCGCAACTCCTTGCGCAACGCATAAAAGATGCTCGTATTGGCCACAAGTAAATCGAAGGCTTCCGTTCCTGTCAGATGAAGCGTTCGGCGAACATCAAACAAATCTCTTCGTTTCATGAGGTAATGCGCGAAAATCTCGTTGCGCACACTCGACAGCACGATATGACGAGCCTCCAAACAAACTACAACACGATCTGGCCGTGCGCCTTCGGTGAGTAGCCCCCGCAGCGCATAGTACCAGTCGTAGTATGTAGTCGCTTGAATCGCGAACTGCTGAACATGCTGGTTGGGAATCAGGCGTCGCTCCAACTTTTCCACGTCCACATCATGGATGAGCAAGGAGTTCCCTACGAGCAATACCTCCTTTCGCCCCTCAGCGCCACCACGAATTTGAGCCGCAACCAACGCTTCATTATGAATTCGCGAGAGATTCCTACTGACTTGATACACAAAGTGATACGTCCCGAGCTCAAGCCCCCCTACCAGACCAATTGTAACGAGCAACAGCCCAATCGTTGCCTTCTGCAACGTTGCGATACGTCGCTCTGCTAACATATCAGAACTGAAAGTAGATAAAGGCATTCGATTTACTACCCGCGAAAAGTAGAGTTGCCCCAATCAATATGCTCCCGATGCCGACACGTCCGTAGGGATGGGCCCGCTCGAACAGATACTCCTCCCCACGCCGCTCGTTGATTTGATCAATCACAAACATGGGAAGTGTAAACATGATCAGAAAGATCGTGGCAGTGGCGTACTCCGGTATCCACTGCACTCTTGTGAGCCCGAGATAGAGAAAATGCCAAGCATGACCAACCGACTCCGCACGAAAAAATACCCAGCCGATGCAAACCACATGAAAAATAACGATGCGCTGCAGCCAAGTCCGGAAGGACGCAGTTTTCCCGGACCATGATCTCACCCACCCTTGGATACCCGTGCCGATTTCACTGGTTCTGCTGATCAGTCGCTCCAAACCCAACCCACAACCGTGTAACATTCCCCAAACGATGAAGGTCCAGTTCGCCCCATGCCATCCTCCCCCAATCGCCATCGTCATGAACAGATTCCTGAATGTTCGCCACTCTCCCCCGCGATTTCCCCCGAGCGGAATATAGAGATAATCGCGCAACCATGTGCTCAAACTGATGTGCCATCGATGCCAAAAGTCCTGCAAACTCACAGCCAGATAAGGCTGCTTGAAATTCACCATGAAGTGGAATCCAAGAAGTTGTGCCGATCCTCTTGCAATATTACTGTAGCCGCTGAAATCGCCATAAATTTGCCAGGCAAACGCGTAAGCACCGATTGCCAAGACGAATATATTGCCCTCACCCAGCTTCCCGCCGAATGCGCCATCAGCTAAAAGCGCACAATTGTCGGCAATAACACATTTGCGAAACAGACCCGTGATGATCAACAGTATACCGTTGAATATCTTTTCTGAATCGTACGAACGTGCAGCTTGTACCTGCGGCAACAAATGCGATGGTCGCTGAATCGGCCCAGCAATCAGGTGCGGAAACAGACTAATGAAGAGCGCATAGTCAACAAAAGAAGACGCCGGCTTAAGCCTTCGATAATATACGTCCACGATATATGCCAAGGCCTGAAATGTGTAGAACGAGATCCCTGGTGGCAGTACTATCTGCAAGGTACTGATCGATACCGATACCCCCATTTGCTCCACCACGAGAGCAAATGAATCGATAAAAAAGTTGCAGTATTTGAAGTAGCCAAGAAAGCCTAGGTTCAAGGTGACAGAAATGACCAATGCAAGTTTTCGTTTGGCATCGTTGGAGGAAGACTCGATAGCATGAGCACATACAAAATCCACCGCAGTGGAGACAAAGATCAGGCCTAGGAATCGCCAATCCCACCACCCGTAAAACACGTAACTGGCCGCGAGCAGGAAGGCATTTTGATTCCGCCAACTCAGTCGCCAGTACACCCCGACCACAAGCGACAAAAACAGGAGATAGATGAGCGTGTCAAAGAACATGCGTACTCACGATTTCGATCTTATGGACGCGAGATGTTCTGGCGCATTAGACAGATGTGGTTCTATCGAGATTGGTAAGCGGTCAATGGAGATCATGACACTTGTACGCAACATCCGGGAACACCGCTAGATTTGACGCCGATGTAACTTCGACCCGCTTCTAGCTAGAGAGATTACCTCGCATGTTCAGTATCCCCCCGTATCTCTTCGCCGAGCAGAAATCTCCACCATCGAGCCCTGGCACACAATCGTGCAATGCCCGCCGAAACAAGTACGGCAACTAGTGTAATCAACAGGTACCTGCCCATGCCTGATTGATCAAACACCAAAGGCGCGGCAGAAGAAACTAATTTCAAGATTACCGGCGCATGAATGAGATACACTCCCATCGTGAAACGCCCTATAGCATACAGCGATGAAACACGATCCCCCAATCCACGGAAGAGAGAAAAGAGGCTTCCCAGATACAAATATTGGGCCAACACTCCCCACGTTGGAAGGAGTATCTTCACAGTCGCTAGACACGCCAAGCCGATACTTGCGCCAATCAATGGCCGGCTCGCAATGCGCTTATCGTGAATCGACAGCACCATCCCTAGAAGATAATATTGCATCCCCCATATGGCGCTGAGCACGGGGTCGATTCTGTCTCCCTGTTCAGCGCTGAACGGTAGGCTTTGCCACACCCATACGTATGCTAGCCAGGACATCACGAGCCTGGACGGCTGCAGAAGACCAAGAGTTCTTGCGCCCCCGGACAACATTCGTATGATGAACAGGGCTGGGAGAAAGTACATTTGGGAGGAGACAGAGGAGTAATACACTGCGGCAAGCACCTCCCCGACTGTACGCTCCAAGACAAGCGTATGCGTTGGGTGTGAGACATACTCAAACGCAGCTCGAAAAACCACATACAGGACGCTGAAACAGACCCAGGGCAACAGCAGCCGTCTTGCGCTCCGAACGGCATAATCACCATACGAAAAGGAAGTGGAACTTTCCATGTGGCGCGCAAACAAGAATCCATCTACGAGAAAGAACGGCGGCACGGCAACCGCTTGCACCCAGAACGTAAGTAGGCTGCTCGTGGAATCTTCGAGCTTCGCATAGGCCATTGCATGGGTTGCAACGACCATCACGATCGCGCATCCACGAAAGCCGTCGAGAAAGGCGAGTCTCGCCGATCTGGACTCGTACGCCGCCTTCTTAGGCTGCATGCAACATAACTTTCGAGAAGACGTATCTGACTATGCGCATTGGCTGGTATGGCACACTAGGTCGGTAGCAGCATGCGTCGCGCAGACACAGGCTCTCTACCAGATGCATGGATCAGCAGAAGATCGCGTCACATATGCACGTAAAACTTTGGATGCTCTCGTTCTATCGGGTGGTTACCATCGGCAGAGCGCATCCATCATGAGCTACAGCCTAGGACGCGGTGGGATGAGCCCTCGGGTGTCCCTATGGCTAAGACCTCGAACTCTCACCTTTCCTTCAGTTCGAACGCTGCTTCGTATGCAGCCTGAAGACTGTGTCCGATCGTGTCCCAGGAATAGGTCTGTCGAACCACATTGACAGCGCCTTGGGCAAGTTGCTCTCGTAATGCCTTATCATCCAGTACGCGTCGAATCTGCTCGATCATGGCCTCGGGCGTGTCGGCTAGCAAGAGATGGTCTCCGTCTCGCAAATCTAAACCCGATGCAGCAAAGGTCGTACTGACTATCGGCATACCCATAGCCAAGGCATCGAGAATTTTCAACCTCGTCCCTCCTCCATCCATGATGGGACAGACGAATATCGTCGCCTTCTGAAAATAGGGGCGGACGTCTGCCACAAATCCCGGAACGTGCACACGCGAATCTCTCAGACTTAACTCACGCAGCCAGGCCGGGGGATTCTTCCCGACCACATCAATTTCGATTGTGCTCACCCGATCGGCCAGTTCAGCCCAGATGGATTTGAAGAAGAATGTGATCGCGCCCTTGTTGGCCAGTTGATCCAGGCGACCGCAGAAGAGCAACCTCGTTCCGCCCGGATCTGGACGCGGCGTGAAATATTCAATATCGACCCCGTTGGGGACCACACGAATGTCACTTTTTGGGCAGGAAGGTTTGAGGAGCTTCCCTTCGTCATTGGACACCACCAGGTTCACATGGAACGAGGGACACCAGCGTCGCTCTGCAGACAATAAATGAGCCGCCTCGCGCGACCAGAACATGCGCCACAACACATTGGGGTCGCTGACGGCCCGTCTCTGAACGAGAGCGGATTCTATATCGTGATGATTCAGCACGGTGCCAACGTCAGGAAGCAAAGAAACATAGGGGGCTAGCCCCAATGTGTCGACATGCACCACATCAAACTGAATTCGACCCGCAAGTCGCTGGAGACGCTTTGCCATCTCCCTGGATCGTAGCCAGCGAAATTCATACGGGTCACCCGTGAGCACACCACCGAGCGCCCGCCAGTAGCGACCTATACCAAAAGTGTCAGTCGGAAGAGGAACCCACTCTACACTGGCACAAAACTCTGACAAGGCTTCTACGCAGTGCTCGGGAGTAACCCCTGGAGGCCTGGAGGCCGGCTGGTCAAATACCAACACATGCACCTCATGACGCCTGGAAGCCTGCTTCAACAAGTTGTAATTACGCTGAAGCGGTCCTCCCTTCGGTGGATACGCAAGGTTATGTCCGAGCCACAAAATTCTCATGTCGGGTTTCTATCAATCGGCACGGAAGAATCGCCAGACCTCATGGTGATCAACTATTCCGGCGCCATCAAATGCATGAGATCACGACAGTGTTCCGGTTGAAGCAATAGATAATTAACCGACCAATGTCCCAATGGGCGCAACCGAAGGAACCGACCATCAAAAAAGTAGATCTTGTAGCCATACTGCTTCATAAGACTAAATAACTGATGCGCGGGCGTTCCTTCGCTATCAGGATCTCCACCTACCTCCATGAGCCAGGCCGGTTTGGACCTCTCGAAAAACTTCTTTCCCCCACTCACGACGGCTAACTCGTGCCCTTCGACATCGCATTTGATGAACGTAACCTTGTCGGCAACGTCCAGGAATAGCGAATCCAACGACCGCATCGGGACCGTATATTCTTTCATTGCCTTACGCGACCCGTCCTGCTTCAAATCGATCTGCGCGCGATAAAAGTTGTTCCCTCCATACTCATGCTGTGGCACTCGCATCACCGCCGTGCCATCGTGCTTCGACATCGCATAATTCATGGGAACGACATTGCTGAGTTTGAACTTGCAAACAATCCCACTCATTACTCGAAAGGTATCCGGAATAGGTTCGACACTGTAGACTTTCCCTCTATCTCCAACCAACAAGGACAAAACGTTCGTATACCATCCGAAATTTGCCCCCATATCGATAACGAAATCTCCTGGCTTTACAAGCGCCTTCACCGGCTCCACATCTTCTTCCCAAAATGTGCGCACGGAGGGGGCATAGTAATTCGTCTTCACCCACGTAAGAATCGGTGCCGGAAGCACATTCGCAACCAGTAGCCTTATCAAATGTTTGGACAACGGACTTTCTCCTCTTGAACCTGTGGTGACTGCAAAGATCGTGACGGACCTGTCTCAGGAGCCGTGGGATCCGTCGCCTTGGGTTACACCGGTTCGTAATGTTCGATACATCTCAGCCGTACGAGTCGCCATTAAGTCGGCACTAAATTCAGACTCAACCTGACTTCGACCCGACGATCCAAAAGCTACAGCTTTTGATGGATTCTCAATCAGAGACTGAATCGCAGTGGCGAGTTCCTCGGGATTGTTTGGGCTAACCAAGACTCCGGAATAACTATGGGCTAGGACCTCGGGGATCCCACCCACTCGGCTCGCAACAACCGGTCGCCTCAGAGCAAGGGCCTCCAACAGGACCATTGGAATACCTTCGTGCAAAGAGGGCAGAACAAAGACATCCATCATATTGATGAAATCGTATGACTGTTCCTGATGGCCAGAAAAAATGACTGTTCGGCCTAAGCCCATCCGATTTGCCTCGGCTTCGAGCTCCACACGCAAAGGCCCATCGCCGACAAAAATTAGTACCACATTCGGGTGGAATTGAGACAGTATTCGAAAGGCCTCAAGCAATACGGCATGCCCCTTCACTGGAGCTAGCCGTCCCACCGTTCCAATCAATATGGCTTTGCCATCAACACCCCACTCCTTACGCTTATCCGCTCTCTGGGTCGTGACGCGAACTGCTTCTAAATCGATCCCGTTGTGTATGCACACCAGTCGGCCTTGGCCGTAGAGCCGACCTAGAGCCTGCTCAATCTCCGAGGAGACAGCAATGACCTTATCCACCAGCCGACGAGTGACGAATCTGTCCGCAATCATGTATGCGGACATCTTCACATTCCTCAATCCCTGGAAGGGTTCCGGCATGCCGTGAACAACTCTGACTACATGCGGAACCCCCGTGTAACGGGCGACAATGGAGCCAAGAATCGAGTCCTTGTACTTATGGGTATGCACCACGTCAGGCCGAAACTGGCGAAACACCCTTGCAAGCCCAGAGGCAAGAGCTACGGGGCCATGTTGACTCTCAGGAATGACTGCTAGGGAGAGAGGTAGCTTCCGCAATTCATCCGCCAACCGCCCCTCATTGAATAACACCACTGACCATTCGAAGCCGTGCAATCGAACCAGGTGAGTCATGAGCGCAAGCAGGTGAACTTCGGCCCCTGCCCACAAGTCGCCCATCGCGACATGACAAATCTTCACGACCAAATCCCACAGTGGGTGCTACTCAACAGAAAAGACTCTCCAACTCGCCCACTCGCTATCTTCTACAGGGCTGCGGTCCTACACGATGCAGCCACAGCCGGACGGTACGGCTATCCTTCCGATTTCAGACACTGATCATACAGCGACTGATAGGACGACACCATGCTTCGCAGACTGAATAGCCCCTCCGCGCGACGTTTGCCTCTCTCTGCAAAATCGGCGGACTGCTGTGTGTTAGTCAAGGACACGATCAACTTGTCCCCCAACGCCTGACTATCACGTGGGGGAACAAGAAATCCCGTTTCCTCATTTATCACAAGTTCAGGATTTCCTCCGACCTGCGTCGCGACCACCGGTTTTCCGGAGATCATGGCCTCAAGGATTGCCATTGAAAGTCCTTCCGAAAGGGAGGGCAACACGAACAGATCAAGCATGGCCAGGATTCTTGGAATATCCTGCCTTAGGCCAAGAAAGTGGACCCGCTCATCCACACCGAGTCGACATGCTTGCGCCTTCAATTCACTTTCCAGCTGCCCCCTCCCGGCAAACACAAATGATGTGTTGGGGCATGTCTTTAGAACTGCAGGAATTGCCTCGATGAGGTACTGGTGCCCTTTCACCGGATACAGATTGCCTACTACCCCCACAATCTGATGGTCCTCAGGCAGCCCCAACTCCTTCCGGCACTCAACCACCTCAGCAGGAGTGCACTGGGGCAGCACATCCACGCCGTTATAGAGGACCTTCACACGACTCGTAGGAATCCCCACCTTTTCAACAATAAATTGTTTGAGATCCTCCGACACAGCCACCATGGTCGCCCTTCGGCTCACCCATCTATACGCAAGCCGTCGCCGAAGCCTTTCCCAATAATAGTTCTTGCCGTGGACGGTGGCGACAAGAGGAATACCCGATAACGCTGCGACACACGCCCCCTGCACATTCGCATCAAATTCATGCGCGTGAATCACATCCACCTGTTCCTGTCGCAAGAGTCGCTTGAATTGAATTGCCCACCGCCAATCGGTCATACCCTGGGTCGGAAGAACGAACGTACGAATTCCACAGCTTTCACTCCGTTCCTTGAGCCATCCGGGACGGAACAAGCACAGAATAGCCCGATATCTACGAGGGTCCAACGACGCCGCCAAATTGCTAATGACGCGTTCCGCACCACCGGGCCCGCTACTGGTCGAGAGGAACAGAATGGTTCGAATCATACTGTTCACTGCCAATTGGCACAACTCTGCGTCGTGCATGTAGGAAGAAAGCCTCTCCCATTTTCAAAGAGAACCTGACGCAGTAGCATTAGCGGGAGAACCTCACGGTTCTAGGAGAGCGCTCAAGAGGCGCGTTTGATGCTAGGGAGGAAGACAAACTCTTATCAGATCTTGTCACCGAATAAGCCTGGGTAGTGTTTCGAAGGGCTACCGCCAAACCCATCAATATCCAAAAGGTCGGATAGTAGAGGGTAGAAATAAACGCACTCGTCGTAAGATAGCCTATCATGCCTCCCAGAATGGCATTGCCGAACAAGGCTGCCTGGACAAATTCAGGATCGTTTGCCGGTTCACTTTCCAGCCTTTTCCCTATCTTTGGCAGCCGAAGTGGGACAAGCTGACGCACTCTTGTGTCTCTATAGTTCAGAACAATCATTGTGCCGAAAATGATTATTCCAACAAGGCCGAGTTCTGGCATCAACGTAAAATACAAAGAATGGGCCTGTCGACCGGCCAAGGATTTGGTTTGCCAGGTGCGCCCTCCCATGTACTCACCGATTGTCCAAGGAAAGTTTCCCTGACCGATTCCCAAAATGGGATTAGCAGTAAATATTTCCCACCCTATGCCCCAGGTGAACATTCGTTGCCCTGCCGTGCCGGTTTCCATGGTGCTGTCATCAGTAATGGAGCTAATGCGATCCCAATACTCCTGAGGTGCAGTGATGAGCACCAGGCCAACCAGGCACACGCCTAAGAGCAGTGACAAGATTTTCCTTGGTGAGTACAACCAACAATAAGTTCCCACCGCCAGCAATCCCAGAAATGCGCCTCGCGAAGACGTCGCGACCACGGACATAACAAAAAGGCCCAATAACGCCATATAGAGCAACTTCGAGCGCTGGGTTGTTGCCGCCTGGTACATGAAGAATGCGACAGGGACCGCCACATTCATTTCCATACCAAAATCATTTTCATCTCCAAGCCACCCACCAACTCCTTGCCCATGATGCAATATTCCATTTACGCCAAGAACCGCGTGAACAGCCAGCCACACTAAGATGACCGTCTGCATTCGACCGGTTGTATTCACAAAGGTGACGATTCCTAAATAGAGAAAGAAGTATAACGTCATCTCCTTTAAAGTCATAAACGCCCAAAAATTGTTGTTCGCGAATGGCACCCACATTGCCATAAATGCGAGCAATCCTATCCAAAGTTTTGTTTGTAGATTGGCAAAAGTGGTTTTTCCGGAGGCCAAGACCGCAATGAAAATGGAGGCGTCCAACAGGCTCGGGATTGGAACCACTTTGAGGGGAGGAAAAATATCCTGTGGCCGCCCAAATTCAAACAGCATCGCAAGCATAACGAGGTAGAACCCGATCTTGGGCTCGTTGGGTACTGCCGCTTGTCGACCTGCAGACTTAATTCCGAATTCACCTGCCGTCATGTGCTTGATGATTCGCCTCTCTGAATGAAGGAACCGCTCATCCGAGCGCTACATGATACGGCTTGGCTGATTTCCTCAACGCCACAATCATATTGGTTCGAAGGTTACGGAACGGCTGGGTCATGAGCAACCGAATCCACAGCAACTCTAAGGCAGCGAGCGGAGGAAACATGGCAAAGATGGCGTCGGTTGGAATCAAATCAAGCTGAAGCACCTCAAAGCCATTGGCTTGAGCCAGCGCCTTCACTTGAGCTTCCGTATTCGCCTTGTAGTGCGTGGGAAAGACATCGTGCTCCTGACGTCCCTCCAACAGATAGATGAGCTTACCTTTGAGCCATTCGGGTACAATCTTTGACAGGATGACACCGTAGCCATAGGCGTTTGGCGTATGAAACAGGAACACGCCGTTAGGCTTAAGAATACGGCTGATTTCCCTGAACTGCTCGTCCGGATGATCGAGGTGCTCAACCACCATATTGGCGGTCACCAGATCGAACGCACCATTCCGAAACGGCAACTTGGTCACATCGCCACGCAGCTTTTTGGAAATGTTCCGGTGCGCCTTTAGCGAAGGCAGGTCATAGTCGATTCCAAATATGGCTTTACATGTCTTCACTAACTGACGCTCTTCATTCGCCCTCCAACTGGGAAGAACTGCGTGCCCGCAGCCAATCTCCACCCATTCGACCGACGGCGTCACATAGCGCTTCAGCGCCTCCTCATACCAATATTGGGAGTAGCGGAGGGACGGCGCGATAGCACCTCGTAGCGTCCAATAAATGTTGAACAGCCTCGTTCGCAAGCTCATATCGATGCCGAACCTCCCTTAACCATGACGATCCGTAAATTCTTCCGCACCGCATCAGTCAAGTCTATTGTTGGCGACTACTGGCCGGCAGCATGCGGCTGACGAGCACATCACAGGCCTGCTTGATCATCGTGAAACACACCTGAAAGTCTTCGAGGGTACCGCTATATGGATCAGCCACTTCCAAAACTGACTGATCGTAAAATTGACGCAGCAGAAATACTTTTCCCTTCGCCTGTGGATACAACTTCACCAGACGATTGCGCTGCCGCCACTCCATAACCAGTATCATGTCAGCCCGTTCCACCTGATCTTTGTGCAACGGTTGAGTCGCATGCTTGCTGAGCGAAAGCCCTCCTTCCGTCCCAACAACTTGCGCGAGCGGATGTGCGGGCTTTCCCAAAGACGTCTCAAGTCCTGCCGAATAAATGTTGATCGGCAATCCGTGCTTCTCCATCTGGTGTTTGAGATACGCCTCCGCCAAGGGACTCCGGCAAATGTTTCCCTTGCATACAACTAAGATCGCGCGCGCAGGTGTAGGGAATACTTGCTGATTCAACAGCACCTGATAGCGCCAGTGATTCAACACTGCATTCACAGCGTGCTTCATTGAGCGCGCGAGAGTCCGCGCAGAAGCCGACCCGACTTGGGACATTGCAACTCCCTAAGCTAACTTAAGATAACGCATGAGCTCTAACCGACTTGGTCCGAGGTCGCTCAACTGCTCCATTTCGTAAAACATATCTCGCTCGAAAAGCCGGCAAAACGACAGCATTGCCTGGAATCGCGACGGTGCACCTGGGGGAAGGTTGAGTACCCGATCACTTTTCCGCATTCGCATCACCAACTGATCCAAGTCTCCCAACAACCATCGCGACTTCACCCCAATCCGATATCCGTCTACTGGCAATACCTCTGCTTTCCCCATTGCCATGTTGAGGAGGCGAAGAGGAAAATTCACCCCTGCATCAATGGCTAGTTGTAAAGAACCCCAAAATCTCCCGTTAATTTCCATCAACAGTGGACGCTGGCGGGCTGCATCGACTTTGAACTCTACCATCGCTACGCCATGCCATTTGACGCGTTGCAATAGGGTCAGCGTAGCGTCAACCATGGCTTTGGGCAAGGCAATACTCTCACGCAACACACTCACCCCTCCGGAGGGTGGCCGTTCTCGCAATCGCCTATGTGCAAACATCCCTAGCGGCAGGCCTTGGTTCATCAGGACAAACAACCCTTGCCCCTCACCGACCACACGTCGCTGGATCAATGAAGGTTGACGCAGGTATGGCTTCTCATTGTACAGACGCATGAGCGCATCCCGAGACTCGGCATAACACACACTCGTCTTCTTCCACTGCTGCCCTTCCTTCACAAGAGAGCAACCAGGCTTTACAACGACCGGAAACTCGCAGACCTTCTCGATGACCGAATCAAGTTGCCCGTCAGGAACAAAGAGGGTCTCGGGAATGGCCACTCCTTGGGCCACGGCCTGCTGCATCAGACGATACTTGTCTGAAATTTCAGAAAACGTCTCGGCGTCCGGGGTGGGGATGTGTGTATATCCGGCGAAGCGGGTCTTCTCCGGCCCTATCACATGCATGGCGATATCGGACACAGGAAACAATGCATCCACACGCTGTTTCCGAACGACGTCCAGCAGGGCATTCACGAACCCCTGCGGATCTTGATAGGGGGATGGATAAGAAACACTCTCGCGACAGTAACGCGATGCACTCGCAAGGGACCGTTGAGTCTCTGCCCCTACAATGACCTCAATTGCCTCACGACCAAGAGCTCTCGTTACTGCAAGCGCCGTGCGCTCGTTCCCATCCGTTACCAACACTCTCACGTGCGCTCCCACCTCACAATCGCATGGCTCAAGTTTCTGGCCTACATCCTACTTTGTTCGAGACAGCAATCCGCAGAGCCGAAGCGAGAACAAAGGAATCGAATATGTTACATCATTGTGAATTCCGACTCGACGAAGTGCGAAGCGGTTCCTTGGATGTGTTCCCTCGACTCCCATTTGCACGGACACGGCTGCTTCATAGCCGTGCGCTTTGGCCTGAGCTTGGATAGCCACATCGCTATTCCCGTTGGGGTAACAAAAGACTGGGACATAGTCGATTCCTGCCCGTTGAAGCACACACTCGGACTGTTCCAATTCCTGTGAGACCTCCGATGGTGAAATCGTCGTCATAATGCGATGCGAGCAGGAGTGGGATCCGAAAGAGATGCCGCCCTGAGACATTTCGCGCACCTCCTCCCAATTGACCACCACCCGCTCGACGGGAACCGACACTCCCAGTTCAACTGCCAATGCGGCAATGAGCATCTCGATTTGATCCTTCGGCAACTCCTTGCACCAATCGATCAACTGATCCGTAGCTCGCTCGTCGTTCACCAACGCTTTCCCCAGAGATTCGCCAGCGACACCAAACAAATTCAGCAGTACACGTTCGATCTGTTGGACATGTTTAATGCCCTGCTCGGCGCTCCGAGCAGACCGCAGAAGATGCGCAATTCGATCCGGCCAGAACCACTGATTGGTGCTCACATAGTCCGTAGGCAGAAAGATCGTTGCCGGCAGCCCCAGTCGCTTCAAGACCGGGTACGCATGCCGATAATTGTCTAACCAGCCGTCATCAAACGTGACGACACAATACCGTGCCTGTTTATCCCACTTCCCTGTCTGCCAGAGGTCAAGAAGCTGGCGAAACGATAGTACGGTGAAGGTCTCTCGCACAAATGCCATTTGCTGTGCGAATACGGTATCCAACACATACATGCCAGGCTGTACAGCCTGGCAGGCGACCTCCTCGCGCGTCAGCACCCGATGATACATCAGTATCGCAACCTTGCCGCGAAGTCGGAACTGGTGCAACGAGCACGCGTGGGCCGCCCATGCAATGGACGTTCGAGTTGCCGACTTTAGACGGGAAATCGAGCTACCCATGCCAGCCTCAGGCTTCCTCGCTCAAAACAAGGTGTAGATGAATGGTGCAACGGCGGATCCCTGCGTAAGAACAATAAGACTTCCCAACAACACCAGCATCACGATGATGGGGAGCAACCAGAACTTTTTTCGTTCCTTCATGAATGCCCACAATTCCGCCAGAAAATCACCCATGCTCGCCCTCCAATCGCTAAAATTGCCTGGTCATATGAGTGCGCGGCCTCGCCTGCCTGACCACTCGATAACTCTCGGCATCCTGCCTCAGCGCTCTGCTCATGGAGTCCCACCCGAACATGCGCATGACGACGCCCATGGGAGTGATGAGCCCAAAGTACAGCACGCCGAGAATGATCCTGGTATTGATCCAGCCCATCACATGGCCAATCTTCATCCAAATCTTAAAGATCGGCGCGAGAATCGTCGGGGCCGCCAATCCCAACAGAATGAGCGGAACGCCTGGGAGAACGGCCCAGAGACGAAGGGCCTCACCATGCCGAATCATGGGCCAAATGCCGATCAGGCAGAGTATGCCGCCCACCATCAACCCGAAATTCCGTAATTCCCTTTTTTCAGCCATCTGTTCCATTCTTGTCCCCCTGATCAATGCCCGTCACACGGCCTCTTCCTTCGACGTCCTTAGAGTTTCAGCCGACACCACTCCCCGCCTGCCCACATTACCGTTTCGATGGTTCCCACCGAAATACTCGATCCCCTCTGAAATAGCGCATCCACGCATCGAGGATCGATAGATTGACTAACACAAAAAACGACGGCAGTCTGAACACACTACTCTGGGGCATCCAATGAAAGACCGCATAGGCGCTGGCTGCAGCATAGAACAGCACCTGCCCAAGAAGTACAGCTCGGTACAGGGGGAACTGCGTCGCCAGCACTAGGTTGGATATGAGTGCTCCGATCATGGCAAATGGCACCAACCACCGACACAGTTTGTGACTGAACAACTGCCAAGCAAATATTCCATAGCGAAAGGGATTCAACATCGGCAGACTGCGCATCAATACCGCAATCCCTCGCAATACCGTTCTGACTTTCCGCTGATATTCCTTCTTCTCATCCGAGAGATTTTTGTAGTACCCGGCGCTATTGGGGTCTGACACGCCCCGCAGCCCCGCCTTCATTGAATTCAGCAGTGTATTGAAGTCGCTTTGGAGATCATCAGCCCAGGGACTACACACGCTTCTGCGCGCAGCGAAAAACGACCCACTCAGTCCGACCAAGGTATTCACTTTCGTTTCCAATTGACGAAGCAGCATCTCGTACTTAACGTACGCGCCCTCCCCGCTCAGGTTGCCCTGCGCATCGACGAATCGATCTACGCTGCTGACGCAGCCTACCGTTGGGTCGTTAAATGCCTTTACAATGTTAGCGATACCATCAGGGGATAATGTGGTGGCTACATCGGAAAACACCAGGATATCCCCACTTGTTTGCCCGACCGCCAGCTTCTGAGCGGCTTCTTTGCCACGGCGCTCGGCCGCGCGTATGAGTCGAACACCGGAGGATTCATACGAACGCACAATCTCGTCGGTGCGGTCGGCAGAGCAATCGGACGCGACCACGATTTCGAGGCACTCGCGGGGATACTGCTGTCGCAAGCTGTTCTCAATCTTCTCCTTGATACGTGGTTCTTCGTTGTAGGCCGTAATGATGAATGACACCATGGGCTGGATGTTCCCGGCCACGACAGGGCGGTTTCGAAACACGGATAAGGCCAGCAGTATGAGCAGATACCCAGCGTATGCATAAAAAATGAAGATGAGCGACCCCCAGAATATCCACTCAGCAACCCACATTGATCACAGTCTCCCCTGTCCTACCCTCGACAGCTCACCCTGTGCGCGCCCCTCTAACTCATGTCATCAATTGGACTTTGTCAATCCAGATCCGCACAGCCGCGAACCGCCGGTTACTGCCCTATCGCCTATCATTTGATCTCGCAGAACGCCAGTGACGATGGAACAGATTCTCTTCAGGTCTTCATCAGAGACCAATTCATGTGTCGGCAACGTGACAAGTCGCTCCGCAATCGTGACCGAATGCGGAACTGGCTCAGCAGAGAGCAACTCCGACAACTCGGCAACCTGAGAGATCGCTGTTGGATACATGGCGCTGACGCCAAGTCCTTGCTCACGGGATATGCGGCACAAAGCATCCTTGTCTTGCCTTGAACGCATCAGGAGCGGAAAACGCAGGTAGACGGAGCGACCGCCTTCAGAAGGTTGAATCGTATGCCCTGGGGCATCACCCAGCAATCGACGCATCTGCGCTGAGTGGGCCACTCGGCTTGTCGTGGAACGACTCAACCGTTCCTTCCATCGCCCCAACAATCCGGCACGGACTGCATCCATACGGGCCATCGGAAAATCAGCATAAAATTTGGTCTCCCCCAGCCCGAGAAACGGCAGCCCAGCGGGGATCCAATAGCGTGAAGGGTCGATCAATACCTGGGTTAACGCAACCTCCAACCAATTCCTCAGCATATCCGCAATCGACATATCGGGAAGGCCGGTATACTCTCGGGCAAGCGCTTCACCGATTCGATCATCGTTCGTCAGGATGGCTCCTCCCGATCCGCACGTAATGTTTTTCCCTCTTCCAAAACTGAGGAACCCCACATCACCAATGGCCCCACAGGGGCGCTCTTCGAAACTCCCTCCGAATGCCTGAGCGACGTCCTCTACCACAAATACGCCTCGAGGGCGACACAGCTCAACGACTCTCGGGACATCGACTCCGATTCCAAGTAGGTGGGTCGCTAAGACACACAATGCGTCCTCGCCTGCGATCTCCGCGAGTTGGCAGAAATCCGGGTTGAACGTATGCGGATCCACGTCGCATAGCCGGACCGACAATCCCGCACGGACAACAGCAGAAGGAACCGAAAAACAGGTATAACCCGGCGTCACAACCGTTCGGCGCCCGGACAAGCTATGCAATGCACGGAGGATAATCGTCAGCGCAGTCTTCCCAGACGACACAAACCACACATGCTTGACTCCAAAATGACGACGAAAGTCCGCGTTCAGTGTATCGAGCGCGGCGCTCGGACGCACAAGCCCGACCAACCCTTGAAGAAGATCACGCCACTCGATCGGAGCTGCCGTGGGCGGGAGTGTACGTTGAGCCTTCATGGAAGATGTTTCACAATGTGCGGACCAAGGAGATTGGCGACAGGCACAGGCAAGGTCTGCCACAGACGAATCGCCAACGCGTATTTTGGATTTTGAGGGTTGAGCTGAGGAACATCTCGTCCATCCTTCATCCAGTAATACCAATAAAGTTGGTGAGGCTGTGCCCCCCATTGTGCTTTAAATTTGTACGTTCCGCTATCAGGACTCGAACGTCCGAAGTCAAACACCTGGAATCCTTGCTGACAGGCATATTCCAATACCTTCCCATACAGCAACATGTTGGGGGAAAGCTTATTAAAGCGCTTGTCCGATGCCGCCCAGGGAATCTCCAAAGAAGATCGGAATCCATAGAGGAATCCTGCAGCAACCGGTGTGTCTTGATGCGACACGATACAGATATGGGCATCTTTGGGAAACACCTCAAGGATCTTGCCGAAGAAACGTTTGGCATACACCGGCGTCCCCAGATCACGCATGCAGCGCGAAAACACGGCATAAAACTCGTCAAGACATTCAACTCCGCCGACCCGTGCTACCATCCCCTCTTTTTGCGCCCGCCGTACCTGGCTGCGCAATTTCGAGGGAAAGCCCTTCAGCAGATCTTCGTACGAAGGGGGCAGGGGAAGACGCATCGAGACTTTTCGTTCTGTCGAAACCCACGACGTCGCCAGGGGGGCTTCATGTCTCAGTTCGATATGCTGTGCGTCGAGAACTTTCGCCTGTTCAATCGCACCAGCTTCTAACAATCGACACCCTTCGGCAGAGTCAGCAATCATGCCCCCATAGTTCACAAACGGAAGAGACACGAGAAACCGGCCGAAGCCACGACTCGCGAGAAACACCAGCGGCACAAGCCCACAGAGCGCTCCATTTTCTCCCCGCACCGTCAGATAACAGGTGGGGTGGCCGAAGGCTTCTTCGATCACTCGCCTCCAGCCTGACAGATGATAACCTGAGGCCTCGAATGACTTCAGGACGTACTGATCCCATGCCAGAACCTCAGCCTCGCTTCGTCCTAGAGTTGATACCATTAGCCCGCTCATCCGCACTTCTCTATAGCATTCATTTCGTACCGTGAGCCGCATCGAGCACAGTCGCCAATTCCCTCGTCAATGATCGATATTCGAATTGATTCACGCGTGCTGGATCGGGTGGAACGAGCCTCTGCCGCCCCGCGGCCAGATCACTCAAGAGGCGTTTGATTTGGTCAATTTGATTCGGCGTACTGATCCCCAACGCATGACGCGCAACAAGATTGGCCGTTGCCCCTTCTCCCCCGATCAGCAACAGCGGTCGACCCGTCGCAACATATTCGTAAATTTTTGCTGGCACTTGCAGAGGCGAGTCCGGCTGAAGAACAAGCAACACGCTGGATCGTTGCATCTCCCGGAGGCATGCGCTGTGTGAAACCGGAGGCTGGCGTCTAAGTAAGCCTTGCTTCTCCAGTAAGACTGCGTAGTGCTCGCACTCTTGATCAGTAGTATCCCACCCACCGACAAATCGTAGCCGAATCGTCTCTGCTTTTAGATTGCCGGCCTGGAACAGCTCCCACATGGCCTGCAGCAGCACACGCGGCGTTCTCTTCCCGTAGACGGTCCCGAAATGACACAATTCATATCCGTTCGATGTTAATCCGATAGCCAAGGATGTCTCAGGTGCGTCCTTCAAGCTCATCACATCTCGATTAAACCCATTGGGAATCCACGTGCAACGACCTCGGATTTCACCATACTCTTCAACTAGCCGTGCGCGTAACTCTTCGGTATTGGCGATCACGTGAACGGCTGCCCGGCACAACCGAGCTTCCGCTGCCCGCGACTTCCCGGTTAAGATTTTCGACCCGAAGGAGTAATAGGGATTGCAATTCCAAGGATCTCGGTAATCCAACACCAAGGGACACTGAAAGTAGTTCGCCAGTGCATGACCCACGAAAAAATTTGTCCAGGGACCGCCGGTTGCCAACACGACATCCGGATATTCTGATTTACTGACGGCTTTCAGCTTTCTCACCGCTGGGGAATACCAGCCACATTGCCGGTCTGGGAATGCAAACGCCCAATCCAGAATAAAATCCTTGAGCGTGGAGTGGGATACGGTGACTACGGGCGATGACGGGACAACCGGATCATGCCTGCTTTCATTGGGCAAGCGTGGTTGTCGTATGATGCCGCGCAGCACATCACGGCACCGTAATAGCTGCTGAAGTCTGTCCCGATAGGGAACTCGAGTCACTTCGATACTGGCCGGCACACGCTCCCCCAGCTTCTGATCTACTTGATGGTGTGGGTAGACACACTCAGGTGTCGTGGTCAGCACATGCGGATGCCATCCGGATTCCATCAGATTGCAACTAAAGCCAAGCGGACGCATTGCCCCGCTGGCCGCGACCGGTGGGAAGTAGTAGGCGACAATGAGGACTCGCTTCACAAATTCACCACGCATCCATGAGAGACCGGGTCATTGCTTATGCAGTGCGACGACTTACACTGAGTGCAACCAAGCACTTTCAGAGGCTGACTTCCGGAAGTTGTCGCCCCCGAGCGAACGCTGACCCAGCGAGATGGCGGCTCGAGCCGACACCTTGAGCGAACCAAGCGAAACCGGTCATGACTAGGCGAACTTCACCCGGGCAATGTCGCCAGTCACAGCAATTCCACCGCCAATTGACGTAAGGCAGACGCTAGGCCACGTGAACGTGTTCTTGCCTGAGAATATCGGATAGCAATTCAAATTCAGCGATGTGAAAAAGCCGATTGGCAAAGTCCGCCTCACCTTTGCGATGACGCTCCAAGTCGGCCAGAATGACCTTGGCGTTATAGATGCCCCTTTCACGAACAGTCTGGCTCGCCAAGACGTCACGAAGTGGCTCATACAGGTCGTGTGCGAACCACTTCTTGCTCGCTGTGGGAAACCCCATCTTGTCCACTCGTCCTCGGACCGACTCCGGCATCCGCCCTCTCATGCCTTCGCGAAGCACATACTTATTCCATGGCCCACGCACTTTCCATTCGTCTGGCAGCCCACACACAAATGAGACCAACCGATAGTCCAGAAAGGGAAGCCGCGCTTCGACGGAATGTGCCATGGAGTTTCGGTCTTCAATCCTGAGATAGAGAGGCAGCGGAGCGGACACAATCGACTGTTTCAACGCATGGGAAAGTGTCGCCACCGGGGTCGCGGCTGCTCCGCTCCCGGCATAACTGAGCAGTTCATGGGAATACCACCGATTCTCGCGAAGCCTTGCCTGGCGACGTGCCTGCGCCCAATTTCGATAGGCATGAACCTTGTGCAGTTTCCACGAGACACATCGAACAACAGCTTCTTTAAATCGCTGCGACGCACTCCCGCCATGAGCCTGACTGTATTCAGTGATGGCCCGCCACGCATCTCCCACTCGGCCCCGCTGGATGAGTGAAACCCAATAATCCTGGAAATAACTCGAATACCCAGCGATGGTTTCATCGGCCCCTTGGCCATTCAACACCACACGAATGCCATGCGATGCGGCCAAGCGCATCAACTGATACCCCACGACAGCCGTCATCGTATGAACCGGTTCGTCCTGGAACCAGAGCAATTTCTGCAGATCACTCCACAGTTCTGACGGGCTAGTCTCAAGTTGTCGGAGTTGCGCGTGTGTCTGGGCAAGCGTGTCGGCAATATACCGGGATTCATCAAACTCTTTGGCCATATAGCAGAACGCCTGGAGAGCCTCACGCGATCTCGCGCCCCCTTCACCTTGCTGACGGGCGGCAGCGCAAATGATGGCCGTCGAATCCAACCCCCCGGATAAACACACACCGACCGGCACATCACTTCTCATCCGAATGCGCACCGAATCCTCAAACAGGTCTGCGAATGTATCCGCCGGATTCTCAACGATCGTTGGAGATAGACTCTCAAGGGACCAGAACAGCCATTGCTGCCATGTACCATCCAGACCGACTTCAAACCCACTGCCTGGGGGGATCTCTTCGATCCCCTCATAAAACGTTTCGGCCTGACTGTCGAGCCGCCCTTCAAGCAGAAAGGCAGCGGCGGTCTTCCAATTGATTCCAGTCCTTAGGTAACCGGACGCCCGCAATGCCTTAATTTCTGACGCAAACTGTACAACTCCTCCCTCTCGGCTAACGTACAGCGGCTTTACGCCAAATCGGTCACGGGACCCGAACAGGCACCGTCGACGGCGATCGTAAATCACAAATGCCCACATGCCGTTCAGCCTCGCGAGACACTCCCGGCCCCACTCACGATAGGCAGCAAGCAGTACCTCACTATCACCACTCGATCGGAACTCATACCCCAGCGTTCTCAGTTCCGCTCGCAATTCCACATAGTTAAAGATTTCTCCATTAAACACGAGCACACACTGCTGGTCAGCAGTGACCATTGGTTGATGGCCCGCCTCGGACAAATCTAAAATCGAAAGCCGGCGAAACCCCATACCTACAGAGGCATCCAAGTAGATACCGCTGTCATCTGGACCTCTATGAAACAAGCTGTCGGCCATTCGCTCGACGGCCGACCGCTCTATCATTCGTCCATTTAGACCTATGGCGACTGCTATCCCACACATCGCTGCTGACTCACCTCATCATTTTCCTTGCGAGTCTTTCTCCCTTGAGCACTATTTCACGACTACTTGGCGGAAATACTCAGTGGCTTTCCTGATGCCATCCTCCAACTCAACTTTCGGTTCCCACCCGAGGAGCGTTTTGGCCCTCGTAATATCGGGGCGTCGCACCTTTGGATCATCGGCGGGCAACGGCCGCTCTTCAATGACACTCTTGGAACCGGTCAACTTGAGGATAATCTCCGCGATCCCACGAACCGTCAGTTCTCGTGGATTGCCGATATTCACTGGATCGTGAATACTATCTAAGATCGCATCCGGCTTCTGGGTGAGAAATTTCGTCCGATCGGTGCGTTCCGCAACGGACTTATCGGACTTTGCGAGTAGTAACGCCACAATACCACGAACCAAATCATCGACATAGCAAAAGCTACGTGTCTGAGACCCATCACCGAACACCGTCAACGGCTTGCCCTGCAGAGCCTGAACGATGAAATTTGACACGACTCGCCCGTCTTTCGGTCTCATTCTTGGGCCGTACGTATTAAAAATCCGAACAATTCTCGTATCGACCCCATGGTACCGATGGTATGCCATGGTCATTGCTTCCGCGAAACGCTTGGCCTCGTCGTAGACCCCTCGGGCACCGATAGGATTAACATTTCCCCAGTACGTCTCTGGCTGCGGATTAAGCAGCGGATCCCCATAGACTTCGGAGGTGCTCGCCAATAGAAAGCGCGCCCCTTTGGCCTTCGCCAACCCCAGCGCTTTATGTGTTCCCAACGCCCCCACCTTCAGTGTGGCGATCGGCATCTCAAGATAGTCCTGCGGGCTGGCTGGGGAGGCAAAATGCATGACCGCATCCAACTGGCCGTCGACATGCAAGTAGTCGCACACGTTGTATTTCACGAAGCTGAATTTCGGATTACCGATCAGGTGAGCGATGTTTTCGGCTCGCCCTGTGATCAAGTTGTCCAAAGCGATAACCTCATGACCTTGTCCAATCAGGAGATCGGACAAGTGGCTACCCAGAAATCCTGCGCCGCCTGTAATCAAAATTCGCATGAATCGCTTCCTCCTTCGTCGTTACCGTCCCGGTATTAGTCGAGTTCAAACTCTTTTTTCCAATCTGAATCGCCCTCGAGGGGTTTCTGCTCAGTCTTGAGCAAAACACAATTCTCTAGAACGAGAACATCCATCTCCGTTCGCATGAAGCACCGATAGGCATCTTCAGGAGTACTCACGATCGGCTCCCCCCGCACATTAAATGAGGTGTTAACCAACACGGCGTCTCCCGTCTTTGCCTCGAAAGCCTTGAGCAAGGCGTAATATCGTGGATTTGTGTCTTTATGGACGGTTTGAACTCGCGCAGAGTAGTCCAAGTGCGTGACAGCGGGAATGTCCGACCTTGGCACATTGAGCAACTCGATGCCCCAGAGCCCCTCCTGCTTCGCCCCCACCGCAAGCCGGCGCTTTTCGACCACAGGAGCAACGATCAGCATATACGGGCTATCTGCATTCAAAGCAAAATAATCGGATACGCGTTCTCGCAACACGGACGGGGCGAAGGGACGAAATGATTCACGATATTTGATCTTAAGGTTCATCACCGACTGCATGTCCCTGTTGCGGGCATCCCCCAAGATACTACGCCCCCCCAACGCCCGAGGACCGAACTCCATGCGTCCTTGCAACCAACCAACAACCTTTCCTGCCGCCAGTTCATCCGCTACGCGTGCGTACAGCTGGCTCTCATCCAACCTGACATAGGGAGCACTAACCGTCTTGAGATAGGTCTCGATTTCTTCATTGGTGTGGGAAGGGCCCAAATACGACCCTTTAATGCCATCTTGGCCCTTAGACACCTTTCGAGGCTTCTGTTCGTACTGATACCAGGTCGTCAATGCCGCACCCATAGCACCGCCGGCATCCCCAGCGGCCGGTTGAATCCATAGTCCCTTGAACGGCCCCTCTCGAAGAATGCGTCCGTTGCCCACGCAGTTCAGCGCAACGCCTCCAGCCATACACAGATAGTCAACACCCGTCTCTCGATGCAGGGTACGCGAGAGCCGCAACATGACTTCTTCAGTAACTTCCTGAACCGACCGAGCGAGGTCCATCTCACGCTGCGTCAGCTTCGATTCCGGCTTCCGAGGCGGTCCTCCGAAGACCTCATCGAATTTATTCCCCGTCATGGTGAGACCGGTGCAATAATTGAAATAGTCCATGTTGAGCCGAAAGGTACCGTCTGGCTTCAGATCGAGCAAATGTTCGTAAATCGCCTTCACATACTTCGGTTCACCATAAGGAGCCAGCCCCATCACTTTATACTCCCCGGAGTTCACTTTGAAACCGGTGTAATAGGTGAACGCGGAGTACAACAGTCCAATGGAATGGGGGAATGGAATTTCCCAGAGGGGAGCAAGCGTGCCTCCGTCCCCAAGCCATGCTGACGTGGTGGCCCATTCCCCGACTCCATCCATGCACAAAACGACAGCCTTTTCATAAGGTGAAGGGAAGAAGGCTGACGCTGCGTGAGACTCGTGATGCTCGGAGAACAAAATTTGCGGGAGTGCACTTTTGGCCAGCCCCGGAGCATGGACCAGAAACTCCTTCTGCAGCAGACTCTTCAGTAGCAATTTTTCCTTTAACCATACCGGCATGGCAGCGAGAAACGATTGGACGCCACGAGGGGCAAAGGCGAGATACGTTTCTAAGAGTCGTTCAAACTTCACCAGTGGCTTGTCGTAAAATACAAGATGCTGTACCTCGTTGAGGGCAATGCCTCCCTCCCTCAAACAATATTCGATTGCCCTATGAGGAAACCCTGGATCATGTTTTTTTCTCGTGAATCGCTCCTCTTGCGCAGCAGCGATAATCTCCCCGTCACGCACCAGACATGCTGCGCTGTCATGG
Source organism: Nitrospira defluvii (assembly GCF_905220995.1). Taxonomy (NCBI): domain Bacteria; kingdom Pseudomonadati; phylum Nitrospirota; class Nitrospiria; order Nitrospirales; family Nitrospiraceae; genus Nitrospira; species Nitrospira defluvii. The sequence goes on along the minus strand of NZ_CAJNBJ010000022.1, from coordinate 18,917 downwards.
TAAAACGCCGAAATGCCGAGAATATTCATGTCCGCCCTCTCAGATTAGGAAAAAAATACTTCATTCAACAATTCAGGCGCAGTCAAATCTCGCGACATCGCATGACGGTGGAAGGTGACATCCCGCCGAAAGACCATTTCCCGCCGATCAGTGCCCTTCCGAACATTGCGTGATAAGTTCGAGGTATCGACTGGCAATAACTTCCCAATTGTATTCACGACACGCCCATTTCTTCCCCTGTCCAGCCAGAGAACTTCGAAACATCTCATCAGAGTGCACCTTGATCAAGCCGGAGGCCAATGCACTCGGGTCATCCGGTGGCACCAACACTCCTGTCACACCGTCTTGAACAATCTCTGGAACTCCATCAACGTGACTTGCGACCACAGCTTTCCCACAGGCCATCGCCTCGGCAATCACGAGCGGCATGCCCTCCGCACGCGACGCGAGCACGAAGACCAGGCACGACTTCATCAGCGCGAGCACTTGCCTCTGTGATTGATTGCCCAAGAACCTGACCTGATCGGACACTCCTTGCTCCCGTGATTGACGTTCCAAATTTTCACGTTCCGGCCCGTCGCCAGCCACAACCAAGTGAAGCAGTACACCTCTACGCTTAGCCTCCTGCAGCGAGGAAATGACGACGTCGATGCCCTTTCGATGAATTAAATGCCCCGCTGTCAAAAGAAAATTCGGCGGGAGGTCGCCGGCCATTTCCACTGCCTCCACCGCTTCGATCACATCCAACGGGGCACCATTCGGCAACAACTGCCTGCGACGCAGGCGCACGGATTTCAACACCGATTCAACTTTGGAGAGAAGCGTTCGAGATACAGCACATACGAGATCAGCCTGTTCAAGCAGAAACCGCACTAACCTTTGCTCGCGCGGATCCCAGAGAGCGAGGTCATGGGCATCATTTCCCTGATACGTGACAAACAGCACACTTCCGAACACACGTTTTAATATCCCAAAGTAGAACATCGCAGGCAGAGGGTACTGAATCAGAACTGCATCTATACGCTGCTGTTTGGTCAGCCACAGCAATTGCAGCAGGGTAACTGGAAACCAGAGATACCACATCAGGAACGCACGTATCGGATGAGCGGGCGACACAGGAGATCGAAGGTACATGCCATATACGGCAGCCCCATCCAGCATCTCAATCTGCCGCAAGCAATTCTCGCGATCGGAAACAAATATTGTGACCGAATGGCCCTTCTTTTGGAATTCGCTTGTGAGCCGGTGGACTACCGTACTAATTCCACCGGTCAACGACGGCCGCCAAGGAGTAACCAGCAAGATGTTCATATTGTGGACCGCGCCGCAATATGGATCGGAAGGCCTCTCCACACTATGCTGGCCTCAACGGAGCTTGAGCCCTGCTCCGGCGAATGAAGGATTTTGCAAAATCCGCGTACAATTCAAACCGTAACGGCCACTGTCTGATCAGGCTGCGGAGTCGCTGTCGCGCAACAACGCCCGAGCACTCCACCCGTTCCAGATAGGCGAGCTGCCGCTGCTGTTGATAAAGCTGCACCTCGACCAACTGTGCCACATCGCGACCATGGTTTTGCTCAAGCGCACACTCCGTGAGAAGGATTTGGTAAATCCTGACAAAATCCGCCACTAGACGACGCTGGCTCGCCATCAGGCTACCGGCCCTCCAACGATATAGTCCCAGTGGATCAGGTAGATAGCCTATCTCGTAGCCCTCAAGCACAACTTGGATCCAATGCAGATAATCCTGGGCAATTGGTAGGCGCGAATCAAACTTGCCCGCACGGTCAAACGCAGATCGCCGCTCTATAACAGTCAGTGTCTGGATATGGGAGCGCTGAAGCAGCTCCCGAAGGCACGCACCTTGTGGGACGGATCTTTGCGTGTCCAGGTTGAATCGATCATGCAGCACCGAACCCTGTTCATCAACGACCGCCACCTCCGTGTGAACAAGTCCGCAGTCAGGATGCGCATCGAGATATTCAATCTGTCGTGCTAATTTGTTCGGGACCCACAGATCGTCAGCATCAAGATAAGCGATAAATTCCCCACTGGCATTCTCTAGGGCCGTGTTTCGCGCCGCCGATGCACCCTGATTAGACTGGAAGATATAACGTACCGAATCGCCATACTCTGACATGATCGATCGCGTGCCGTCAGTTGATCCATCATCAACTACGATCACTTCGAAATCGCGATAGGTCTGAGCAAGCGCCGAATCCACAGTGCGTCGGATGAAGCGATCACAGTTGAATGTCGGAATCACGATTGATACGCGAGGCATATGCAGGCGTGTCCCAACAACGACCTATACGCTTGCCTGAGGAAGCCTGGGTTGCATAGCCGTCAACGTCTTCTCTGTAGCCGTCTCCCATGAGAACCACTCGGCTGCAAGCTTGCGTGCGCCGCGTCCAAGACGCGCACGCAATTCGTCCTGGGCCATCACTTGAAGTATGAGACGGGCTACTTCCTGATGATCCCTTGGTTCGCACGTAAGAACGTTCTCCCCATCGACGATCGCTTTATCCATAAGCGGCCCTCGTGTCACAATGATCGGCAAGCCGTGCGCGACCATCGAAGCAAACGAGCTGTTATTCAGTTGTACGCCTTCAAGGAAAGGCAACACACAAACGTCGGAGGCGTGCAGCAAGAGGGACGCCTCCTCCTCATCCGACTTGAAAGCACCTGTCCAGATGGTTCGGGCATTGATGTGCAGATCTTTTGCAAGCGCCTGCATGTCGTCAAAATACGATCCTCCCCCTTCGACATCCAACCCCACTTTCCCTCCAATAAACAGCAGCCGTGCTTCGGGATGCTGTGCTGAAACGACCGCGAACGCCCGCAGTAGTGTCTCAATCCCTTTGATCGGATAGAGGTAGCCGAAAAAGGTCACGATAAATTCCGAGGACGTCACTCCCAGTCGCTTCCGCCCACGCTCGCGTGCCACCCCGCCGACATTCGAGGCGATAAATAGATTTGGGGGAGGCGGGATGAGAGCAACCTTTTTCTCGACTGGAGGCCACTCCTTGATCAACATCGCACGATGCCGTTCGCACAATGCAATGACCGTGTCGCTATCGCGAAGCAATGTCCCCGAGCTGTATGCAACATCCGATGTACCGGCCCATCGAACAACCAGTTTCCGAAAGAGGCGGGAAAGAGTTCCTGTTTTAGAAGGATCTGCCCCGACAAAAGCACTCTCATAGCGCGTCACAAATGGCATCTTCGGAAACAGCCGCTTACTCACCGTAGGCAGAAATGTCACCATCGGGTGAAATTTGTACATGAGACCGATATACATGAGAAACACGGCGTCAGGAGCATAGGTCTTGAGAAAGGAGCGCACTCGAAGCAAATCAACCCACCCCCAGCCTTGCATTGTGGCATGCACATGGATCTGAGGATCAGCGGTTCCGACATTTCCATACGAGGTCAACACGTGGACCTCGACACCACGCTCCACCATTTGGCGACACAGGTGATAGGTATTTGTGGCCTCCCCGGCATGCATCGGAGGGTATGCTGCTGATATCACCAGTACTTTCATGGCATCTGAGATCTTTTCATGTAGACCGCTGACAGAAGAGGGTCCGGGAGATACGTTCACGCCCGTGGACGTCTCAACCATGCCTCGTGAATCTCTTCAAAAATGTGATTCAAGTTTTTCGTAATACCCCAACCGGGGTAGTGAGTGGTCATTTTCTTCAGGTTGCTAATGTAGCAAATGTGATCGCCCTCGCGATTCTTGTCGACATACTCGTAGAGCATCTTCTTGCCTGAGACAGTCGCGATCATGTCGAAGGCTTCAAGGATTGAGCAGCTATTGCCCCGCCCTCCCCCAAGATTGTACACCTCCCCACTTCGAGGGTTCTCAATGAACGCATGAATGAAGCGAGCGACATCAAGGGAATGGATGTTGTCCCGAACCTGCTTCCCCTTGTAGCCGAATACACTATACTTCCTGCCCTCGAGATTGCATTTTACGAGGTAGCTCAAGAATCCGTGCAACTCTACCCCTGAATGATTCGGCCCCGTGAGGCAGCCTCCTCGAAGGCAACACGTTTTCATGCCAAAGTAACGGCCATACTCCTGCACCATGACATCGGCCGCCACTTTGGACGCACCAAAGAGAGAGTGCTTGGATTGATCAATCCGCATGTGTTCAGTGATTCCGTCAACGTCGGCTGGCAATGCATAGTCCCATCGTGTCGCCTGTTCCACAAGTGCCAATTCGTTCGGCGCATCCCCATATACCTTGTTGGTAGACATATGAACGAAAACCGTCTCGGGCGTGTGCAGCCTTGTCGCCTCAAGCAAATTGAGCGTTCCTACCGCGTTCGTATCGAAATCATCAAAAGGGATTTTGGCTGCAAGATCATGCGACGGTTGTGCGGCGGTGTGCACAATAATCTCGGGCTTTAACTCCTGAATAAGAGCCAAGGCACCCTGGCGATCACGAATATCCAGCTCGTGATGCTGAAAGTTTATCAAATCAGCCTGCAACCGGCGCTGATTCCAGCGCGTATCACCTTGCGGGCCGAAGAACGTTGCTCGAGTGTTATTGTCTACGCCGTGGATCATCCAGCCTTGCCCGTGAAAGTAGGCACACACCTCAGACCCAATGAGGCCAGATGAACCGGTGACAAGCATTCGTTTCATGGCGGACTCGCTCCTTCCCTGCTCTCAAACAGGCACACACAGCACTTTTTCTTTTACGTAATGGCCTTATCTAGGTGAAATTATGTAAATGATGCCCTGTACCGTGAGGAATTGGCTCATCATTCTACTGGGCACAGCGAGGAAAACAGCGACTTGTTCCATTGTCGGTCACATTTGCTCATGGCTCAAGCCGATTCGCATTATTCGCTGAAGATTTAAGAAGTTCTATTCAATCCGAGGAGAAAGTAAATGCGGCTCCCAGAAGGTGCGATCATATCTGGGCCAAGCATGACACCCAAACGGCATCTCGCCATGAGCGAGTTTAAAACACAGTCGAGGAGCCACTTCGAAGGCAAACCGTAAGCCCTCCTCCAGCGAAGCAACCTTAAAGTCAGGCACGTAGTGCTTGGCGCGATCAGACCAAAAATGATCTTCATTTTTCGTCCCGTCAGGCCTAAGATGCCAACGCGCCATCTCTAACCGCGCACTGTTGAATCGGGAAAAGCACTTAAGCAATCGTCGGGGGGAATTTAGCAATCGAATGGGGAGTGAACTCCCCGCGTATTTTTCGCGCCAATATTCGTCTGGTTCCATCCAATATACGTTCGACCGAAACACTTTCAAAAAACTCTCAATTTTGCGTAGCGAGAATCCACCATTTCCAACCCGAGCCTCTTTCACCCAAGGGCTGTCCTCGCACTGTAGCCAAGGCGGCCCGATATAGTCCAACCCGGTATCGCACCAGGCGAGTAGCTGATCCGAAAACACTAAGGCATCAAGGTGATAAATCAAAATATATCGGTACTCAGTGAAAGAGCGGTAAAAGTCTTCTGACAACAAAAGGCGGGTATTTGCCGCAACACTTCCAAAAAATTCATCCCCAAAACGCTTAAGGGAACATCCCGGCAGATCAATGGTGAGTGAGTCCGGCACCACCAAATACTTGTCATAGGCACCGAGATAGTGCGTCAAATGTTCGAACGAGATCTGCTCGTCAGCAGTCAGATCCGCTCGATTGTGCATTGGCACGACAATCGCGACTTGTTTCTTAGGCGTAGCAGTCATATTGCTCAGACCAGCCTACAACTCGTTTTTTCTAAGGACTCTCAACATCTCAAGGAACAAGGATCGCCAACACACATTCATGATTCCAGCAGATGACAGAAAGCATGACCTAAGCATCTCGACCGCCATGTCTCAGAGCTTCTCAAGTTGCCTTAACACTTCTTCGCCAACCAACTTGTGACCGAGTTCATTATAGTGGGCATACCGTCTGAACGGGAACAACGACAACGGATCTTGGTGTGCAGCGAAAGAGGTGTGAATGTCCACGACATGAAGATTCAGACGTTTGGCTATGCTAAGGACGTGATCTCGGTCTTGGCTCGCCAACTCAGGAATGCGGTACCGCTCCCATGTCGGGAGATACACAAATACAAGCCGTCCGCCCCACGAACTGGCTGTGTTACGAGCTTCCGCAAGAATCCGCTCAAACAGCTGAAGGTCTTCCGCCGCTGCTGGCGCACCGGACTCGCGAAGGTATTCCACCAACTCGGCTGGGAGTCCTTGCTCCATCGATCGTCGTTCTTGAAACACTTGGAGCGCCCGGCGAAGATGCTGCAGTTTTAGAATTTTCTCGACCGAAACGGGAGCCTCAGCCCTGGCCATTTCCGCATCAATGTAGGCCTTCAGTGACTGGTCAATTTCTGCTTGGTGCTCGATTAAATGTTGGGAAAAGGAGGACCCTACGTACCTCATCAGCAATGGAGAGTTTTTCTCCCACCCGTCCAAATCCCGCAGGTCATTGCCCTCATAGTAGAACCACAGCACCAATTTAGGCTTGAGACTCGCACCATACTCTTTCAGGGTTGCCAAACTCGTCAACGGCCCGTGACCATTTATACCTAAGTTGATCGTATGAGGGCGCTGTGATCGTACGGTCGCCACAAATCCCTTATCCGTGGGCACACAAACGCCATGGGTGTACGAGTCACCAAGGGTGATGATATCTGCGGACTGTCTCTTCCACATGCCTCGCGGATTGTGAAACCCGTGCTCATCGCTTTCGTACACAACGTATTCGCCACTCTCGTTGCAGAAGACGGTCGTCGTCATCGACATGCCAGCCACAGGCAGAAACTCTTCGTAATTCCTGAGTAAGATCGATTTAATGGTCTCGCTCGAAGCAGGTTCGAACAAGACTCTAGGAAATACATCAGGATACGCGTCGATTCCTCGCGCCCTCAGATCATGAATTACTTGCAGCCTCGAACGTGTGTCGAACTTCTGATCACCTGCCTCCAAGGTCTTTATCCGATCTGCCGCAACCTTCGGATTAGCGTCCTGCGGAAAGCTTAGCCACCCTTGGGCACCCAGCGGAGCAATGGTCGAGCCGGAATATGCCAGGACCACTTCGACAAAATATAGCGTGAAAAGTGTAGACACCCCGACAAACACACCATTGATCTTGAGCGATTCCGGCAAACGCACACCAGCGGACAGCAAGGCTGCAACCACCATGATCGCTGCATACCTATACGACAGACCATGGCGCCATACCAAGAAGACGAATAGCGCTACACAAACTGTCGCGCCCAGCAGGAGCGCAAGATTTGCCGCCTTTCCCATTCGTCTCCCCATCTCGCCCATGCGCACGTACGCTCCTCCTATCAGCAGATCGATTAACCGGGCTTAGCTCAGGCTGCCCTTCGATGCCAATTTCTTTCTCATGCCCTTACTGCCCTTACCGCCTCCCGTGCTTTGCCAAAATCATTTCTACGGTCGCACGAAAAGAACGCGAAAATTTTTCCGGAGTATGATTGTTGTGGGCTGCTTCCCATGCCTTCTTAGCCCTACGACTCAATTCATCCACAGACATCTCAGCAATCTCACTCACTTGACGCATGATGGTTTCGATCGAAACATCTTCTAAAAGAAAACCAAAATTTTCTACATCGATCGACGATTCATAACTCACAACTGGAATTACCCCTGCAGCCATGCTCTCTATCACGGCCGCCGCTCCAGCCTCAGAACAAGATGGAAAGACATGAGCAATAGATTGCTCCAGGATCAGTCGAAACTCTTCACTGGACTTATCCAGCCAGCCAACACATTTGATATTTGGCGTATGGAACAATTCCTTCCTATAGACATCCACAAATTCTGGCTCATTATGCACTGGCCCCACAATAGTCAGCTGGCAGTCTGGCAGTCTGACGAATGCCTCTAGCACCAAGTCGAGCCCCTTGTGAACCATGCCTCGGCTTCCAAACCAAAGAAATCGGTGTCGAGCCACGTCAAAATATTTGCTCTCCGGCCAGGGCCACATCTGCTGGACAACCATGGGTAACCGAAACATAGGCTTGTTAGAATAAGTGTATGTATTTACCGTAAACTCATTTCCGCAGGTCGTCAGATAATCCGCGTGCTCCACGCCTAAATGTGGGGCTTCTAAGCGATTTGGCGGAACAGTCCGCCCCTTCCGTTGCTGAAATGCCAACATCCTTCCCATTTCGGCCGAGTTCTGGTAGACAATCTGAGCCGTATCACAGTGCAGAATCTTGATACAGGTGGAAGGCAGATAAGGTTGAAGTCTCTGCAAGTTCATACGGGTGTCAACAATAATGTCGTACGGCTTCCATGGAACAAATTTCTGATTTTCACAATGAATCACGTCTACGTCATAGCCCAAATCGACAAAAGTCTGAGCCATGAGTATGGTCTTTAGAAACTGTGGGTGGCTAGTAGGAATAGGCTCTCCCAGCATCTTGCTGAGTAGCCCTTGGTTGTCGTAAGAAATCAAAACGCGGCCGCGCGAACTCCCCACGGCGTGCAATGAAACAACGCCCCCCCTAAACTGTGGCCAGACGCCTCGAATGGCACCGATTACTTCTCGTCCCCATAGATATAATTGGTACCGTTGCAAATACCGCCACAATCGTTTCAACACATCGTCCTCTGCCAGCCTTCAGGAATCGGCCACCCGACTTCACGCCACCCATCCACTGCGGCGATCCATTGATGGGAATCCAGACGATGGGAATCGACATGATGCATCCCCCCTTGAGTCCAGAGTCTCCAGCTTGGACCAAACAACGAGCCACGCGAAGCCGGCTGCTCACGGTAGGTTGAAGGAGTCAGTTGCACTATCTCAAACGCTCTTACTTTTGTCCCATAAACTGGGAAACAGTCTTGCGCAAACCTGAGGATGCGATCACCGACAACCACGACTCGTCCTGCGGGCCTTGCGATATGGGGGTTTGCTTGAATGATCGGCGATCGAGGATGCTCATGCCATGGACCGCCTAGGTCAGGAGCGTGGTAGAGGCGAAGTGTATCGTGTGCCAAAGCTGGATTTGTCTCACTGAACAACCACCAGCGGTCATGATAATAAAAGATTGAACTGTCATTGAAACGATGGCCTTGTATCAGCGTTCCAATACACTCCCATTTCGTCGGAAACGACCTGGCTTCATAGAGACGGACACTTTCCGCTTGGTGGGTTTCCGGAATCATATAGTATCGGCCATGCCATTCAAACACGTAGGGATAGGATAAATGAAAGGATTCACGCAGTACAACTTTTTGGTAGGTCCAGGCAAATCCATCTTCGCTTGTTGCCCAAGCAATCTCACCCCGATCCGCATCAAAGTTATAGACCTCGAAAAACATGTGCCACAGATCTGGACCTCGAAGCAGGAATGGATCCGCAACAAATAATGCCCGCACGTCCGAAACATCTTCACGAGTCAATACCGGGTTGAGCATACCCGGAGCGTGGCGAAGCTGCAGGGGCGATGCGCCGGTGACAATCCCTATCGACCATAGTTGATGAATTGCCCCCTGTTTTCCCAATAGTCGGTTCGCGATGCTCACTGGACACAGCTCGCGAATTTTTCGCTTGGCATACCACTTCAGGACCTGTTGTATCGCTGCGGCGGTCATGCCTAACCTATGGCCGTATGAGTGGTGTACCAAGCAATCGTCCGCCGCAAGCCTTCGTCAAGGGAAATCTGCGCGCGCCACTTCAGTAGTTCGTGGGTACGCATCGTATCGGCACTTCGCACCGGTTCCGCCGGACGATCGGGCAGCATGCCAAATTGGGGTTGCGCTGGCTCTCCCATCAGCAAGAAAATCCGCTCAACCACCGACCTCACTGTCCGATTCGTTCCCGTGCCAACATCAAAACATCCCCCTTCAATTTGAGGAACGTTGGCAGCTGCTAGGAACGCCTCCACGAGATCATCAATAAAAACCCAATCGACCGCCCAGAGGCATGAAGAAAGCTTCGGCGATTCCCGCCTGAGAAGGGAAAGAATGACGGACGGAATAATTTTTCCTCGATCCTGGCCTGGCCCGAACGTCATGAACGGAGTAAGAATGACGGTCGGCGTCCGATAGAGTAGATGAAACATTCTTGCATAGGCAGTCGATGCCCATTTGCCTGCCGCATAGGGAGAACTTGGAACGGGTGCGAGCACTCCCCCAGTCGGTTCAGTAAGTGACCCGGTCACGACGATACGTCCACAGCCAGCCTCTGTTCCCGCGACGAGTACATTAACCGCACTCACCACAAGCCCTTCGAGGGTAGGTAATACGAGAGCAAGGTCCGGATTCGCACCTGCGGAGCCCGCCAAATGGTATACCACCTTTGGCCTTAAGTCCGTCAGGAGTCTCCGCACACTATCGATGTCTGTAAGGTCGAGCTTCCACCAGACTGGACCACCTGGCTCCGTTATCCGTGCAACTCGGGAAGTTGCGTGCACCTCCACCCCAAGATTCATCAACCGTCGACATAAATGTGATCCGAGAAATCCACTGCCGCCCGTTACGAGGATTCTTTGTCCAGGCCACTGATCAAGATTTGGCATAGATGCAATACGCTTACAGCGAGGGGGTTGGGATATCTTTTGGCTTGTACCGCAACTCACCGCCTTCGTGCGCACCATCGTCGTAGAGAGCGACGATCTCGGCAGGAATTTGCGACAAGTCCGTTACTCTCAGATAATCCCGCATCGTAGTTCCCGTACACTCTTCATCAACACGAGGCGCCCCGCGACGAGCGGCAGCGTCATCCACATTCACGACACGGAAATCGATGCTGAATCGCGTCTTGCCGGAGGTATTCGGCACACTCGAATGCAGTTGAGCTGCGGAGAACAGAATAATACCCCCCGCAGGAACAATGATGCGAATTTGCGGATCGATCTCGATAGCCTCGATAGGCTTGGAAAGCGGTCGTGGATCGGCTTTAAGAAACTGAGAAACGTGCCCACCCCGATGCTGCTTGTTCCACTCATAGTAATTGTGACTACGGGAATCATTCTTGACAACTCGATTCCAGTACATAGGGTGGAATGCCATCGCATTATCCGAACGGATGTCGTATATCGGAATCCACCAATTGATTTGGCAAGGAGGGGCCGAATACCACGTATCGCGATGCGGGTGCCACGCATATGCAATCCCGGTCGTCAGATAGTTATCACTCGTCGAACTTCGCATTTTGGGCACATCAAAATACGTTTTGTCGGGATCTGCTCCCATTTCCACTAGCAACGCCTTCAGATGCTTCTTCGAGTCTGGGTGATGAATAAACTGCGGCTTCAGCTTACCGAGTACTTCGGCATACTGTTCAACCGGCATGTGGAATTGTGCTGTCTCAGGATCAAGCGGGGCAAAAGCTTCTTCGATCAACTTGCGTGCATGAGCCACCAATGCTAGGGAATGCTCTCGGGGTGAATACGCCATCAACTGCCCTTCAAAAATCAGACTTCTTCTCTCGTCATCGCTTAACCGGGCGTCATGGTAAATGGTGTTATTCATTCGACATCTCCTTTGGCGTTACACACGCAACGTTGCGCCTTCGAAACTGAATCGCAACCTACAGTCAGTAACAAACGCCTACACATCTCTCGACAACCATGTATCGCGCCATCATGAAGAGTTCAGATTCACGCCAGCGCAAACACTCGGCACGTCAGCCAGAGCGACGGAGCAATCCCTGCCCCTCCAACTCGTCCGCGGCCAGCTTGATGGTTGAAAAGGGTAGGCCGGATCGTTCGGCAATTTGCAACAATGTGTGACTACCGTCAGACAGATTCAAGACCCAGAGAAAAGCCATTTCCGCGCTTCGACCCGTAACGTTACCTCCAATTGCGCGATAAAGACCTCGCTTGCCAAGCTGTGGCTCGCAGAAAGGGGACGTGTTGACGTACCTCCTGTTTGCCTCCAGGACTTCGACAACTGACCGAACAACTTCAAGCGATCGCGAAAGGGATGTCGGTTTGACAAAGTCAAGATTGTCGGCAGAAGTATGATACTCCGGATATCCTCCATTAGCCCGACGCATGAAGCAGCCGACGGGGAGATTAAACCCTGGTGAGCCATACTGGCGCTCATCATATCCATAAGGAATGAATTCGGTAACCTCAAACAACTCTCCCGAGTGTCGTAAGACATGGGCGAACGCCGCATCAATGTCAGCAGCACCATCTCGAGTTTTCTTGTAGGTGAAGCCACCCTCATCACCCACACCGGTTAAAACAAAGCCATGCTTGATGTTGGATACATGTCGTTGATTGAGGGCCAGCCAAGTGATCGCCCCGATAGTGACCGGAAGAAACAGGAAGCGATAGGAGTATCGACGTGAACGAGCCTGCAACGATTTGGCCAAGAAGGTCGCAACTGCGATCCCCGATAAGTTGTCATTGCAGAGAGATGGATGGCAGGCATGACATGAGATGAGCACCTCGTCTGCGGTTTCCCCGGGCAAATAGTATTCACCGTAGGTCAAATGTCCCTTCTCCAAAGACGAGTCAATCACCACATCATAATCCTCATCTAGAAGCTCAAGATATTGACGATGACTCAGACAAAATCCCCACGACTCTTTGTAATAGGATGTTCTATAAGGAATCCACTCCGGATGATCCGGCAATGTAAAGAGGTGTTCTTTGAGCTCTCGTAGCGACATACGCGCCGAAATCGGGGTGCTATAACTTACCACGTGCAAGTTGGATTGTTTAAAATCAATAATTCGGATTCCTCGCCTATCAGCCACGTATGCATCCCGAATATTCCACTCAAGCGGGACCATCCAATCAAAAACCTGAGTTCCGCTAGGCACTTCTGTGATCGTCAACGGAATATGTTGTTGAATACGCCCGAAGGTTTCTCGGATGCCCTGACCTGTAATACTCCGACAGATCGGATAAAGTTCGGCGATGAGTTGATACATCTCCTCGCCGCTACCATCCGAAAGACCCGTCTTTGACTCGAAGCTTTTCACGTCACCAGCTCTTACGAAGTTCAATCCGCCAGAATCATTCAGCACAAGAGCCATGCGCTATTTCTCTATCAGGGGCATATTCGAACTTCTGGAATTGGCACAACAAACTGCCCCCCCCAAGTTCGGACATAACTCATCTGCTTCATAATTTCGTCTTTGAGATTCCAGGCAAGAATCAACACATACTCGGGTTTGGTTACCTTGACGCGCTCTGGGTCGTGAATGGGAATATGGACCCCGGGAAGCCAATGTCCTTGCTTGTACGTGCTTCTATCCACGAGATAATCAACAAAGTCTTCTCGCACCCCGCAATAATTGAGCAACGTACTGGCCTTCGCTGCGGCTCCATAGGCGACGACCGATTTTCCCTCACGTTTTGCACGGATCAGGAAGTCGAGAAGCGCGCGTTTTGTCTCTCGCGCTTTCTCAGAAAAGGAAAGGTAGTGAGGAAGCGTCGCAAACCCCAATGCTTCTTCCTTCTTTTTGAGCACCTGCAATCGTTCCGTAACCGGGTTGGACTGAATCTCCTCATGACGAGCATAGACTCGTAACGAACCACCATGCGTTGATATTTCATCGACGTCGAAAATGGTTAGTCCATGCTTCTCAAAAATCTGAATCACAGTGGTGAGTGAAAAATATGAAAAATGTTCATGATAAATTGTATCAAACTGATTCAGCGCCATAAGATGCATCAAATGAGGAAACTCCATCGTGATAATTCCCTCAGGCGCTAAAAGGATTTTGAGTCCCCCGATAAAATCATTCAGGTCCGGCACGTGCGCCAAGACGTTGTTGCCAATGATTAGGTCAGGGCGCCTTTGCTCCGTTACTAACTCCCGCGCGGTCTGAGTTCCGAAGAATTTCACACATGAAGGAATCCCTTTCTTGCTGGCCACTTCCGCCACGTTTTTGGCCGGCTCGATTCCCAATACCTGAATACCTCGTTTCACAAAATTCTGCAGTAAGTAGCCATCGTTACTGGCGATTTCAACGACATAGCTTTGGGGACCTAGCGAGAATCGTTCCACAGCCATATCGACATAGTCTTTCGCATGCTGAAGAAAGATGTCGGAAAAGGATGAGAAGTAGGCATAGTTTGAGAAGATGTGGTCGGGACTCTCAAATTCCTCCAATTGCACCAATAGACAGCGTTCACAGACAAACGCCCGCAACGGATAGAATGGCTCCACCTGGTTGAGTTGATGAGCCTTTAAATAGGAGTTGGCCATCGGAGACATGCCCAGATCAAGAAAGACGTGCTGCAGAAGCGTTCCACAAAATCGACATCCGCCACGAGACATCACCTAATCTCCTTTGGCTAAAACAACAACAATACGGACGTACACTCAATCGAAAAAATGTCTTTCACGTGGACTCCGGCGTGTATCCGACACCACGCCATACAACTCCCGCTTCGACCATTGCTGCAGGCTCGAACACCCCACGGCCATCTATCACAAGAGAACGGGCCATCAATCGCGAGAAATCCGCCGGCTGAATCTCTCGATACTCCGGCCACGCAGTCACGAGGCAACAGGCATCACTTTTCCTCAAAGCATCAGCCCAATTTTCAGCGAACACGACATCTCGAAACTCGGTTCGCCTCTTCGCGTGGGGCATGGCAATGGGATCATGAACGAGGACCTTCGCGCCCTTCCTTCGAAGCTCCGCCACCAAGGGCAATGCCGGTGATTCCCGCAAATCATCTGTTCCAGGCTTGAATGCGAGACCGAGCACCGCCACATTCTTGCCTGCCAGGCTCAATTCTTTTTCCAGTAGCGCAACCATTCGGAGAGGCTGGTCGGCATTGATATCCAACACAGCGTCTAACATTCGTGTCTGTTCACCAACTGTGCGCCCAAAACTTCGAAGTGCCGCCACATCCTTCGGGAAACAACTACCTCCGAATCCTAAACCATGCCAAAGATACTCCGTAACTCCTGCAGGTCCCCCCACCTGCCCATTGATCGGCGTGAGTCGCCTATCAAGATGAACCCCTTTCCACACCGAACGTGCGTCGACACCGGGCACAGCGGAACATATGTTACCAATCTCATTCGAAAATGAAATCATCGTCGCAAGCAGAGAATTCGACACATACTTAATCATCTCAGCCGTACGCGGTGTAGTTATTAATTTGGGACAAGTGAACCCTGCGTAGACCCTTAGAAACACTTCTGCCGTGATGGGATCTGTGGCACCAACGACGATGCGGTCCGGAACTCTAAAATCCTCGACAGCCCGACCTTCCCTCAAAAATTCTGGGTTCATGCACAAGCCCCAGCCGTCACCGACACGCCTGCCACAGTGAGATTCGATCGCAGCCTTCACCGGTCCTTCCGTAGTTCCTGGTAATACCGTACTTTTCACCGCTACAACATGGTATCCACGCTTGTTCGCTAGAGCTGCTCCGACTTCCTCCGCGGCAGCCACAATTTGAGACACGTCCATCCGCCCATCTACCGTTGGCGTGCCAACACAGATCAGCGTCACGTCGGAATCGAGAATGGCTGGCTTTGCATCCGTGGTGGCAGACAACAATCCTTTGTCGCGGGCTGATCGAAGCAAATTCTCCAATCCGACTTCATGAATTGGGGGGCGACCGGCATTAATTTCCAGCACAACCTCCGGTCTGATATCAACACAGGTCACCTGATGCCCACGCTCTGCCAAGCAGGCCCCTGATACAAGGCCCACGTATCCCGTACCTATTACTGATATCTTCATGATCACCTTACTGGTTAGCTAACACGTTTGTCTTCCGCGAGCTCTTCCAGGTCAACAAAATGCCTATACCAGTGCAACATTCTGCCCAAACCGATCCTGAGATCGACAAGCGGAGTATAGCCAAGAAGCGATCGAGACTTCGCGAGATTCGGGCAACGGCGATTGGGGTTATCCGTCAGATAGTCGGCCTCCTCACTTGGCTTATGGATAACCTGCCGCGCACTACCGGCCACCTGCAACAGCATCCGTCCAAGGTCATGCATGGAGATTTCAGGTGAGTCGCTTCCTATGTTGAACGGTTCAGCATGATGGCGAGACAAAAGGGTCAGCAGATATCCTGTCAGTGCATCTGAGACATAGCAGAAGGTACGGGTCGGACTGCCATCCGATCGAAGGACGATATCGCGATCTGCTAAGATATCGCGACAAAAATCAGGCAAGACGCGGCCGTCGGCCAGACGCAATCCAGGACCGAAGTTATTGAACGGTCGGACGATCTTCGCAGGCACGCCATGCTGCTGATAGTATAAATAACAAAGCGTCTCACCTAAACGCTTGGATTCGTCATAACACGCCCGAGGACCAATACATGACACATTGCCACGGTAGGCCTCGTTCGTTGGAATCTCATGAGCTGGCGGATCACCATAAATCTCACTCGAACTAAAATAGAGGATGCTTTCAGTCCGATGACTTTTAGCGAGTTCTAGCATATGTCGTAAGCCGGAAATATTCGTATCTAGCGTCTCCAACGGATATTGACGATATACTTTCGGGCTGGCGATAGATGCGCCGTGGATGATGAAGTTGAAACGGGAGGCGGTCGACTGTGGCCAAGGCTTTGTAATATCTTGTCGAACCAGCTGTATGTCTGGGCTCACAGCCACCAATTCAGTAAGCCAGCGTGGGCAACCCCGGATATAATTGTCAGCGGCGACGATGGACAGACGGCCATTCTTTAAGAAGGTCCGATTGAGATAGGAGAAGAAATGAAGAAACCCAAACCCGAGAAAGCCCGCTGCTCCCGTAACCAGAATACGCTTTCCGCGCAACGCCTCCAATCGAGGGCCCAACGTCTTCTCCATTCTCGCCCAGTCTTCATCCAACCATCCCTGTGCCTGTACGAACAAAGATGTATCACTGGTCATTGACGCTCGCTCCTCTCGGCTAATGCACGCTGTAGTCCAAACGCAGCTACGTTAGGCATTGTAGAGTTGGTATCTTCTCTCATCCCTTACCACACCTTCCAAGGCGCCTTACCAGAATTCCACAACTCCTCCAGATAACTCTTTTCTTTTAGGGTATCCATGCATGACCAGAAGCCATAGTGCTTATACCCCACCATTTCGCCGGCGTGAGCGAGACGTTCGACGGGCTCTCGCTCCCAAGCTGTTTGATCACCATCAATATAGTCTAAGGCCTTTGTATTCAGGACAAAAAATCCGCCGTTGATCCACCCCTCCCCGGACTCAGGCTTTTCAAAAAACTCAGTTACTCGATCGCCATCAAACCCAATCCGACCAAATCTCGCTGGGGAGCGGACTGAGGTCATGGTTGCAATTTTCCCATGGGAACGATGAAACTCGATCAACTTGCTGATATTGAGATCTGCCACGCCGTCCCCATACGTCAACATGAATGTTTCATCGTTTTCCAGCCACTTCTTCAATCGTTTTACCCGTCCACCTGTTTGCGTTGTCTGTCCCGTATCAGCCAGATGAACTGTCCACTTCGGCTGATTTCCATCATGAATCATGGTTTTTCCAGTAGAAAGATCCACCGACAAGTCATTATTGATGGCAAAGAAATTCAGGAAATACTCTTTGATCATTTCCCCTTTATAGCCAAGCGCAATGACAAACTCGGTCACTCCGTACACCGCATGAATTTGCATGATGTGCCAGAGGATTGGCTTACCGCCAATTTCAACCATCGGCTTTGGACGGAGCACGGTTTCCTCAGACAATCGAGTTCCCAATCCCCCTGCTAGAATCACCGCTTTCATGTCCCCACCTCCAGAAATCGATCGTTGTCTCCACCTGCGCCGACAGTGGACACCTACGTCAGAGCATCTAGCACCCTTCCTACGCTATCGCAACGCATGCGCACTTAGAGCGAACGCGAGGATCACTATCCGAAAGACGTTATCGCGCAGCTATCACTGCATACCCTTTTGGTCGCACCTAGAGAATATAACATTCCTCTCCAACTCTCCTGCCGCAGTCAGAGGAAAACCCTCGACAAATAAGGCACTACCAAACTTTTTACCATAACATTTTTTACCTAAAACACCTTTTTAAATAACATTATGCTCGACACGAACTCACAGCTGAATGTTGCTATTGAGACATCCCATGTCCATACATTCTCCGCTGAGACACCTATGATCCCCCCATACCCACAAACTGGAAGCTGTGAGTCGTCTTTCGATATCCGAGCCTACATGGGCGACCAACTTGTATACTCCCTGCAATTCTGTTCGTGAGCTTGCAGAACCCCGCTCAGACACATTTCCATCAGAGCTGAGCGAGCTCTAGGAAACCAACCACCACCCGGCACCGGATACATGATGACATTGTTCGGCTGCAACAAGGATCATGAATATAAGTACTCGAACTTACGTCAATTAGTTATGGTGCGCTACGCTCTGTAGCCCATCGAAGCAGGGGCCGCACAACTCCCTCCCATCGTCCAGTTACATCACCTCGCGCCGTGTCACCTGTCCCTGGGTCCACCACACGGAATCCCACAGCCCGCGGCACGTCACAATGCTCATGCCATGGATCTTCCGAGAACAGCCCCCCCCCCACAACCATCGTTCCCTCTGAAAGAAAATTACCTGGAATCCAAGCAGTGCTGATATATCGCCCAACGGGACGAGGTCGCCTATACCAAGCGGGATCACGATCATTCGCAATAAATGCGATGACATCTTCCTCGGTGTTGAAGCCAAACTGTGCAACAATCGCGTGCCCTGGCTTTAGGATGTCATACTCGATTTCAACGCGGATGGGGTTACGAATGTCCACAACGTCGGCAATCCGCCCGGCCTCGGTTTTGACGCGGACTGCCCGCAGGCGCACGATGTCATTGCCCGGGGCCTGTGCCGGGTCCGGCCATTCGATTGACGGCTGGATGTGGCCGGCGTGCAGATAGTGGTTCACGACGTCATGCGCCGCGCCGGCCTGGACGATCTCCCCCTTGTTCAGTAGGATGGCGCGGGAGCACATTCGCG